>JAFZYE010000027.1 GCA_017616445.1 Bacteroidaceae bacterium | reverse complement strand
GGTAACCATCTCAGGTCCTGCTGGTTCAACCATCAAGTACACCACCAACGGTGTAGCACCAACCGCTACGTACGGTAACGACTACGAGGAGCCCATCACCCTCAACGCATCCGCAACCGTCAAGGCAGTAGCCATCGTCGATGGCGTAGCCAGCGAAGTAGCTACGAAGGCATTCGTGAAGAACGGAAGCCAAGGTGGAAGTGGTGAAGAGGGAATGTAGACCCCCCGACCCCCTTTAGGGGGAGGGAAAAGCCCACCAAGCCCCCTCCCCCTCATTGGAGGATAACTATTAACCAATTAACTATTGAAGAGGTAAGAGGTAAGGAGTATGAGGTAAGAGGATACCACAGGGCGTTAACATCTGCGAACATTTCTCTCACCTCTCACCTCTCACCACTCACCTCAAAAACTATTAACCAAATGACTTATGGAAGAAGGAAAAAAGAAGGTGATTGTGGAAGTGATACGCTTCATCATCACAGTGCTTGGCGCACTACTCGGAACATCTGCGCTGCAATCATGTGGCTTGCTCTAACGGTCTGCGACCTGTAGCCCAGAGGGCAATGTAAAATGTAGAATGTAGAATGTTAAAGGCTGGACGATTCATTCGCCAGCCTTTTCTTGATTCTCAATCCCATTCTGGGCTGTGGGGGGTGCTCATATAGATAGGGTTCACACCCTATCCTGAGATATGTCGCCTCGTTGAGGCTTTCATCTGTTGACGAACCAGTCGTTCGGCAACAGTTTTCTACTTTTCTTTGTACTGCTTCTTCTTCAAGAAGTCGAAACCGACGATGTATTTCACGGTTCCGTAGGCATTGGTGAGGCTAAACTTACGCTCGCGGTAGGCGTAGGTGTGGAAGTCAACCACTAAACCAGTGAAGTATTTGGTGTTGTTCCAGAAGAGGCTGGTGCGGAAGAAGACATCGGTACTGATGCGACGCAGGACGGCCTTGTCCATGTTGTGCTCTGTAATATCGGATTGGCGATATCCGATGGAGGGAAGAACGGAGACGGCTAAGATACAGTTCTTGCGGAATGCCCAGTTGTAACCGTAGCCGATGCTGATGGCATAGTCTTTATAGCTGACTTTATTGAACAGGAGCGTGGTGTCGATGCGTTGTGCGATGTAGGGCGACAGTTCGCTCTTGTTGAAGTTGATGGTCACATGGTTGTAGGAGAATCCGAGTTTCCACGAGCCTTGACTCTTTCGTTGCACGGCATTCTCACCGAAGGCTGCGGGCCAAGAGTAGCGACGGTGGTTGAAGATATACTGGGCATCGATGCCAAAGCACTTGGAACTAAGACCGGTGAAGGTACGGTCCTGCCCTTCGAGGTCTACATCGCTGATGCTTGTGAACTTGACCGACTTGCCTGACTTGAAGGTGTAGATTTCTGCGATGATGCGAGCTGTATTGAGCACAAACACATTGCGGTGGCCTGTGCCGTTGGTCTCGCCTTTGGGTTTGCCGATATCGCCCAAATTGACGGAGTGGCCATAGCCGAAGATGCTCCAATAGACATATCCTCCTAAAACCAAGGAATTGTCGGACTGCAAAGTCATTGACTTGCTCTCACCGCTTTGGGATGATGACAGACGGTAGAAGTCGTGCCAATAGGACAGCTCGGCCTGAGCCGTGAACTCATACTTCTGTGGTGTGACGTAATTGGTGTCGCATCCCATGAAGAAATTGGTGACTGCATCTGCGCCTTTGAATACGGTATTCAACAGTCGCTTTCCCATGGGTAACGTATCGATACGCACAGAATCCCCTGGTTCTATTGCCTGAACGGCAACAGAAAACAGCATCAGCAATATGTATAAACAGATTCGTCTCATAACATAGAAGACCCTCCCCCCAAGCCCCCTCCCTCTATGGCGGGGGTGACTGACCTTCTCCCCATAGAGGGGGAGATGTCCAAAAGGACAGAGGGGGTCTTTTAATTTATATCTTCTCCAATATCTTGTCCATCACCCAATTGGTTGGAGTGGCACTGATGGAATTGCAATCACAGGGTTTTCCACCACGTAAGTCCTCGACGATGGACTCGATAAGCGGCATCTGGACGTACTGGGGATTCGGAATGGCGAACTCCTCACGTCCCTTCTCTGTGTGAAGTGCAACTGGTGTGTAGTCAAACACAGAGAAGCAAATCATACCTTTGTCGCCTACAATCTCTATGCGGTCGGTACGGGCTGAGTCGTGCGCCACAAAACACCATGAGCCGCTTCCTGTGATGCCGTTCGCAAAACGGAAACATGCATTGAAGGTATCCTGAACACGATAGAGTCCTGCCATGTTGGTTGCATAGCCTTCGGCTTCAATAATCACTCCTAACATGTTTTGAAGCAAGTCAAGCTGATGACTGGCCAGATCGTAGAAATAGCCTCCTGCTCCTGCGATATCGGGTTGGAGTCGCCAAGGCAAGTTCTTCTTGTTGTAGTCGAGCTCGCGTGGAGGAACAGCAAAACGAATCTGCACAGAGAGCACCTTCCCTATTGTGCCTTGAGCCAGGATGTCCTTGACCTTCTGAAAGTAGGGCAGGAAACGACGATAGTAAGCTACATAACAGGGAACGCCCGTCTGCTGGGAAATATTGTTCACTCGCAGGCATTCTTCGTAGCTCGATGCCAAAGGCTTCTCCACGTATGCAGGTTTGCCTGCTTTCATGGCCATGATGGCAAAGGTGGCATGTGAGGACGGTGGTGTGGCGATATACACCGCATTCACGTTACGGTCGCTGATCAATTCGCTGGGATCGGTATAGAAGTGTTGGATGCCGTGACGCTGGGCATACGAGCGTGCCTTCTCCTTGTCGCGACTCATCACAGCAGCAATCATCGAACCTTCGACACATTGAAGTGCCGGTCCGCTCTTCGTTTCGGTCGCTTCACCGCATCCTATCACGCCCCATCTCACTTGGTTGATTGCTTTCATAATACCTCTTTTTATGATTTCAAAATGCAAAATTACGAAAAAGTTAGGAGTTAGGAGTTAGGAGTTAGGAGTTTTCTTCATTTTTTCAATCTTTTAATTTTTCAATTTTTCATTTTTTGCTATCTTTGCAGGCAAATTGAAGATTATGAGCAGAAATAAGAAAAAACTACCTATATTGGAGAATGTCAACATCACAGCTGTAGCTGCTGAAGGAAAAGCGCTTGCAAGAGTTGATGATAAAGTGGTGTTTGTGCCGTTCGTGGTTCCTGGCGATGTGGTTGACCTGCAAGTGAAGAAGAAAAAACACAGTTTCATGGAGGCTGTAGCCATCAAGTTTCATGAGTTCTCAAAAGACCGCACTACCCCACTCTGCCAGCACTTCGGTGTTTGCGGTGGCTGCAAATGGCAATGTTTGAAGTACGAAGAGCAACTCAGATGGAAGCAGCAGCAGATTGTAGACAACCTCACTCGTATCGGAAAGATTGAACTGCCGGAAATCACCCCTATACTGGGTAGCGAGCAGCAATATGCCTACAGGAATAAGCTGGAATTCGGATTCTCCAACCGCCGATGGATGACGGAATCGGAGATTCAAGACGGCGAAAACATAATCACAGAACGCAATGCGCTTGGATTCCATATCACAGGTGCTTTCGATAAGATTCTCGACATCGAGAAATGCTGGCTGATGGACGACATCACGAACGACATCCGCAACGACATTCGCAACTATGCCATCGAACACAACCTCACCTTCTACGACCTGCGCCAGAACGCAGGACTGATGCGTAGCATGATGGTACGCAACAGCAACACAGGCGAGCTGATGGTCTTGATTCAGTTCCGCATCGAGAACAACGACGAACGTCAGGAAGCGATGAGCCTCATGCAGCATGTAGCAGACAAATTCCCTGCTATCACCTCGTTGCTCTATGTTGACAACCACAAATGTAACGACACGTTTGGCGACCAGGAAATCATCTGTTTCAAAGGGACGGACCACATCTTCGAGGAAATGGAAGGGCTGAAGTTCAAGGTAGGTCCGAAGAGTTTCTACCAGACCAACACGGAACAGGCCTATAACCTCTATAAGGTGGCACGTGAGTTTGCGGAACTCACGGGTGACGAATTGGTGTATGACCTCTACACAGGTACAGGAACGATTGCCAACTTTGTCAGCCGCAAAGCACGACAGGTAATCGGCATCGAATACGTGCCTGAAGCCATCGAAGACGCAAAAGTCAACTCACAGATCAACCACATCGACAACACCCTGTTCTTCGCAGGCGACATGAAGGACATCCTCAACAAGGACTTCATCCAACAGTACGGACGCCCGGATGTCATCATCACCGATCCTCCACGTGCAGGAATGCATCAGGATGTGATTGACACCATTCTCTTTGCTGAGCCCAAACGCATCGTATATGTCAGCTGCAACCCTGCAACCCAGGCACGCGACCTTCAACTGCTGGATGTGAAATACCGCGTGACAAAAGTCCAACCCGTTGACATGTTTCCACACACTCAACACGTAGAAAACGTGGTACAGCTGGAAATAAAAGACTGACGACTCAAAACCAAGAGTTCTGAAAAACCAAGGAGCGGTGTCACCAAGACAACCGCTCCTCACACAAACTAATTAAAAAACACGTATACACGACTTGCGTGATATTTTTGGTAAAGACTTAAATTACGTGAAGATTTCCGATGAGATAGAGGACTCCGTAACCAAGTCCCATAGAAATGAGACCGACGATAAGTCCAATACGTGCCATATCCTTCTGAGTAACAAGATTCGTAGCGTAAGCTAATGCATTTGGAGGTGTAGAAATAGGAAGCACCATAGCAGAGCTGGCTGCAACAGCCACTCCGATGAGTACGGTAGATGTACCACCGATTGCATCCAGTTTGTCACCCATAGCTCCACACACGATAGCCAAGATAGGCATCAGAAGAGCAGCAGTAGCTGAGTTGGAAATGAAGTTTGAAAGGATATAGCAGATGATACCAGAGATGATGAGGATGAGAATTGGTGAGAAGTCGCCAAACGGTATGCTCTCTACAGCCAGTTCAGCCAAACCCGACTGGTTGAGTCCGTAACCGAGCGCGAATCCACCTGCTACCATCCAGATAACACTCCAGTTGATTTCTTCCAAATCCTGACGCGAGATGACACCTGTCATCGAGAACACGACGAACGGTATGAGGGCTACAGTGTAGCTGTTGATACCAGTAACGCTATCGAGCAACCACAGGAGTACGGTCACAATGAAAGTAACGATAACAATCTTCGACTGAACACCTTTTTTCATACCACCCTCAATGGTGAGTTCAATAGTTTTCTGTGTGAATGGGAACAACTTACGCAACAGAATCCATGCTACGAACAATAATACGAGTACCAGCGGAACCATGATGAGCATCCATTGTCCGAATCCGATTCCGAGGTTCAGGCCCTCAGGGTCGTTCAGATACTTCAGCGCGATGGTATTTGGTGGTGTTCCGATAGGTGTACCCATACCGCCAAGATTGGCAGCGACAGGAATGGAAAGTGCCAATGCAATGCGACCCTTTCCGTTAGCAGGCAACTGACGGAACACAGGCGTGAGGAACGTAAGCATCATCGCTGCTGTTGCAGTATTGGATACAAACATTGAGAACAGACCCGTGATGAGAAGGAAACCCAGCAACACATTATTACTCTTCTTACCAAACGGAACGAGCAACACCTTGGCCAACTGAGCATCGAGACCCGTCTTCGTGGCTGCGATAGCCAAGATAAATCCACCGATGAACAGCATGATAACAGGATCGGCAAAACATGCCATTACACCTTTGTAAGACAACACCGCACCTACTTCATCGGGGTTGCACATAGGTTTGATTCCTGAATCACTACAGAAGAGCAGCATCATGCCGATGATACCTACCGAAGTAGCCCACGACGGCACTACTTCCAGAATCCACGCGAGAGTGGCAAAAGCGAAAATTGCGATGATGCGCTGCTGTACCACCGTCAAACCCTCCATACCAAACGCACTACTTGGAAGATTCCACAACACGAGTGTCACAATCAACACGATTGCGGCCTCAATACATTTCTTCATTACCCTTCCTGGGCGGTACTTCTGCTCATGACGCATCTTATGATATGCCTCAATGAGGTTGTACCCACTGAAATTTTTGAACATAATAATCCTTTATTAATGAACTGATAATAAAAATAATTCTTGTGCCTCATGTCCTTACATCGAAGACAATCGACATTTTTAACCGAAAAGGCTGGTCTTCAGACTTGCTCCACTTCGCGACGCCTTCTCATCCTTGCGGACAATGGCTTGTTGTCGGTCAGTTAGAATGGAGTTCACTGCTGCGGGACAGTCGGGGATTCTCACCTCGGTTCCCAATTAATCGCGGCTATGCGAACCTTCACGGGCAATTCGTTTACGAATCACGGGTGCAAAGTTACAAATAAATTCATAATCCGCAATGCATAATCCGTATTATTTTTTACAAAAAATATACAAAGCCGAAGAATTAGCCTTAAAAGAGCATTACAAAGACAAAAGGAACACATAAAAAGAGGTACACCACTCAGGGTATACCTCTTTAGTTCCTAAAAAAAACTCATTACTTCAAAGAGTAAACGTATGGATCTTTCTCGTCACCAGACTCTGCAACAGCTACTTTGTCTTCACGAAGCAACCAACCGAGTCCAAGATTGAAATCCTTCTCTGCCAACTTTGTAGATTTCTTAATCTGCTTGTAAGTCTGACCATTGTTCTCTGCAAGTGCATTCCAAATAGTACCTGCGATGTTTCCAGCTTTTTCCTGTAACATAATCTTTTCTTTTTACCAAATTAATACATCAAAACCTAAGTGAATCTTTATTCACGCTGCAAAGTTACATCATTTTTCTTTAACTGCAAACATTTTTTAAGAAAACATGACAAAAAATAATAAATTTGTGTGCGGACACAGCGAAAACGCCTCCCTAAACAGCAAAGTACGTAAACAGCAAGAGATTTGGCAATTGTCACTTTATACTTTAAACTTATTCAACTAACTATAAACTATAAACTTTAAACTTTAAACTAAAAAAGCCCTCATCGAGGGCTTTTGCGGAAGGAGGGGGATTGGCTTAGTGCCTATCCCCTTCCGAGCATTGGAAATGCTTTTGCGGAAGGAGGGGGATTCGAACCCCCGAAACGGTTACCCGTTTACCGGTTTTCGAGACCAGCGCGATCGTCCACTCTGCCATCCTTCCAGTCTTCAAATATTGCTACTGCAGATTCTATCATCCGCAAGCAGGGACGTTTCTTATAATACTCAGCTGTACGTTCTTCGGGCACAGTATCTATAGGTGCATCTTTACGTAGTCCTAACAACTCGGAACATTTGATGCTTCCATGCTTCTCACGGAACTCACCCGCCAGTTGTTGCACTATCTTATAGTTCTTCTGCTTCTGCTGGGGGTCGTTAGGCTGTGTCTGTCCTTCTTCCATCCCAACCAACATCGCCATTCCACAAACAGCTCCACAAGTTTCGCGCATACGTGCGATTCCTCCACCCAACGATGCTGAGACTCTCAAGGCCAGTTCGAGCGGCATCTTGTAATCGTCTGCGTAAGCACAGAAAACCGATTGTGAACAGTTATACCCTTGCAGGAACAACTCTCTGGCACGTAGTATCCGCTCGTCCTTCGTCATCAGTTATAGTCCTCAGGCTTGAAACAGAACGAAGTGATCTCCTCACCCGTTTCAAAATTGTTGTAGGTGTACTTTATGTTCAACCCCTCTGCCTTCACATGTCGCAGGTCGATCGAGTTACGTACTGCTCCCAACAAAGCAGAATAGAGATCGTCGTAATTATTTACCACTGCGGCAACATCTGTCGAATCACCATGAATCGAATAATGATAGGTCAGTGTGTTGCTTCCATCATTAGGACAAGTAAGGCTGTCGAGAAAGATGACATCGCCAAATTCTGCATGCGGACAGTTCTTTTCTGTGTACTCGCGTGCCTCACGTGCAAAACGGTCTCGCTTACTCTCTTGACAAGCCGTGAACACCAACATCATTACCAGCAGACATGCTGCTATCTTCGTTCTATTCATTCGTACCTTTGTTTAGTTCTATGCGTCGTACAGCCTCCGCAAGTGCTGTAGCCAACTGATCGGGACACGAGGTATTCTTCACACCGCATCGGATGCCTTGAAGACGACTGATGACATCTTCAGCCTTATGGCCACGTACCAACATGGAGATACCCTGCGTATTACCCGAGCAACCTCCTACGAAGTTCACACTTTGAATAACATGCTGATCGTCCACTTCCAACTCAATGGCCTGTGAACACGTTCCATGTGTATGGTATATTGCTTTCACCTTATTATTATATTATTACGTAATACGCTACCGATGGTCGGAAAGGGGTAATTACTTCATATTTGTATAGACGTTCTGAACATCGTCGAACTCCTCAAGGCGTTCCACCATCTTGTCGATAGTCTCACGCTGCTCATCAGTCACTTCCTTCAGGTCGTTCGGAACGTAGGTGAACTCAGCTGTCGTGATTTCGTACTTATGGTCTTCAAGATACTTCTGAATCAACGCAAAGCTCTTTGGGTCACCATAGATGGTAATGAGGGTTTCGTCCTTATCCTCATCATACTCCTCGTCGAACTCATCACTCACTCCGTAGTCAATCAGGTCGAGCACCATCTCGTCCATATCAAGACCTTCTGGTTTTTTGAACGAGAACATAGCATAGTGGTCAAACAGATATGCCAACGACCCCATCGTTCCGAGTGTTCCGCTGAACTTATTGAAAATACTACGGACATCTGCAACCGTACGTGTGGTGTTGTCAGTCAATGTATCCACAAACACAGCGATTCCGTGAGGACCATATCCTTCGTATGTCATTGATTTCCAAGCCGACTTATCCTTACCGATTGCGTTCTTGATAGCACGGTCGATATTGTCTTTTGGCATATTCTCATGACGGCAGGTAGCGATTATTGCACGCAAGTGTGCATTGTTGTCAGGGTCTGGTCCACCCTCAGCTACTGCTATTGCGATTTGTTTACCCAGACGAGTGAACGTCTTTGCCATGTTGCCCCATCTCTTCAATTTGCGGGCTTTTCTAAATTCAAATGCTCTTCCCATATAATGATTTCTATTAAATTCTTAAACAATTAACCTATTAAACTCTTAAGCCGTAAGCTTTTAAGCTAATTATTACTACTTTCCTCTCACCGTAGCTCCTGTAGCCTTCACGATAGCTTGTTCAATCTTGTTCATCACAGCTTCGATAGCCTTATCGTTCAGCGTTTTCTCTTCACTCTGGAGCGTGAAGTTTACAGCATACGACTTCTTTCCTTCTTCGAGGTTCTTCCCTTCGTAAACATCGAACAGGCGCACGTCCTTCAACAGTTTACGTTCTGCACTATAGGCAGCCGACTCTATCGCAGCAAACTCTACGTTCTTGTCGAGCAGCAGAGCCAGATCACGACTCACGGCAGGGAACTTCGGAATCTCACGGAAGCTTACACTCTTACCTTTGATGAGCTTCATGAGGTTGTTCCAGTTGATGTCTGCATAATAAACAGGAGACTCAATATCGAACTTCGTGAGTTGCTTCTTGCTGACGATACCGAACTGGGCAATCAGCTTACCTCCATGATTGGTAATCTTGGTTGACTTAGCCCATACGTCGTTTGTCTCTTCTGCAAACACAAGCACACCGAATGGGGTTCCAAGACGCTTGAGTACATTCAGCACGTAGGCTTTCATCTCATACACATTCGTATCTTCATCGGCATGTGCCCAGTTGCCGTTCACACGCTTTCCTGTAATCCACAAACCAAGATGATAGTCCTCGGAGTAAGCTGCAAGTACAGCCTTCGAAGTCTCTGCGTTGCTCACCTCTATCTTCTCGTCGCTCTTCTTTGCTGCGTTGAAATAATAGCAATTGCCAAATTCAAACATCCTGAGATCAGGCATACGACGGTTGATATTATGACTGATGCTTTCCAATCCACCGAACAGCAAGGTCTGACGCATCACACCCAGATCCTGACTCAATGGGTTCATCAGTCTTACAAGGTTTTCTGCCTTGAATGCTTCAGGTCCGTCATAGTATGAGGTCTTGGTGAGTGAGTTGTTCAGAATCTCATTGAATCCACATCCAACAAGCTGCTCTGCAACCAGATTCTGCAACTTATACGATTTGTCCAAATCGCCCTTGATGGTAAGCGACGACTTCAGCTGGGTTGGTATCTCCATATTGTTGTATCCGTAGATACGGAGCACCTCTTCCACTACGTCACAAGGGCGGGTCACATCAACCCTGTATGCTGGAACATCAAGTGTAACGGTAGCAGCCGTCTCGCTCAGCACCTTCATTCCCAAATCCACACAGATGGACTTGACGGTCTCAGCTGGAATCTCCTTTCCTGCGAGGTCCCACAGATATTTATACTCGAGTTCTACTGTTGCATTCTTTGGCAGATTGTCGTTCTTCACGTCTACAATCTCCATCGCAATCTCACCGCCAGCCAGTTCTTTCGCCATCTTGGCTGCCATCTTCACTGCATAGATCTGTCCCTCGGGGTCGATTCCACGCTCGAAACGGAAGCTGGCATCAGTCTGGAGTCCATGACGACGTGCGCTCTTACGAATCCATGTTGGATGGAAATAAGCCGACTCGAACAACACATCCTTTGTCGTCTCATACGTACCACTACCCTTTCCGCCAAACACACCTGCGATACACATAGGCTCCTCTGCGTTACAGATAGCCAGGTCACGGTCTGACAACTTATGCTCTACCCCATCGAGTGTTACGAACGGAGTACCTTCGGGCATCGTCTTCACAACCACCTTCTGGCCCTTAATCATGTCAGCATCGAAACAATGAAGAGGCTGACCGTATGCCATCATGATGTAGTTGGTGATATCCACAATATTATTAATAGGACGCAGACCAATCACAGTGAGACGGTCCTGCAACCACTTGGGCGATTCTTTCACCTCGCATCCCTTCACCGATACAGCTACATAACGAGGACAAGCCTCCTGCTGTTCCACCTCAATTGCGATAGGGAGTGCGTTTGAGTCAACCTTGAAGTCATCCACATCTGAACGATGGAGCGATGTCTCATAGCCGTTCTGACGCAGATAAGCATAGAGGTCACGCGCAACACCCCAATGACTGCATGCGTCAGAGTGGTTAGGTGTGATACCTATTCCTATTACATAATCGCTTTCAAGATTGTAGTATTTGGCTGCTGGAGTGCCCACTACAGCATCTTCTGGAAGTTCGATGATACCTGCATGGCTCGTTCCGATTCCGATTTCATCCTCAGCACACAACATGCCGTTCGACTCCACACCTCTCAGCTTCGATTTCTTGATGACAAACTCCTTGTCGCCATCATAGAGTTTCGTTCCCAGTGTAGCAGCGATGACCTTCAGTCCCTTGCGGCAGTTAGGCGCGCCACACACAATCTGCTCTACATGTCCATCGCCCAAATCCACCGTACATACATGCATGTGGTCACTATCGGGATGAGGTTCACATGTCAGGACCTGTGCTACCACAAGACCCGCCAAACCTCCTTTGATCGATTGTACCTCCTCAAGACTTTCTACTTCCAACCCGACACTCGTCAAGGCTTTTGACACTTCATCTGGCGTCATGTCAAAATCGACATATTCCTTCAGCCATTTATAACTTACGTTCATATATTATTCTAAGCTTTTCGTTTCGAACTGCAAAGTTACAACAATTCTTTATTTTGGAGTAATTAAACCTTTAAACTATTCAACTTTTTCGTATTTTTATATGCGAAAACATAGATTTTTTACTTTTCGTTTTTCACTTTTCAGTTTTATTTACTACCTTTGCATCACCAAAAACAACTTTTTTACAACATTATAACCAAAACGTTTATGAAACATTTATTACCTATCAAAATCCTGATGAGCGCACTGTTACTACTGCTCATCTCTCAGACAGCAAATGCACAGCTGTCACAAAACCCAGACAAGTTCTTGGGAAACATCACCACTCGTTATAGCGTCGATGTAGGAGGAGGAGTGCCTCAGTACTACACCATGTGGAACCAAATCACCTGCGAGAACGAATCCAAGTGGGGATCGGTCGAAGGTACTCGTGGAAGTTATAACTGGTCAGGAGCCGACAGAGCTGTCAACTATGCCAAGCAGCACAACTTCCTCTTCAAGTTCCACGCACTCGTTTGGGGTTCTCAGTATCCTAACTGGCTGTCCAACCTCTCTGTTTCCGAGCGCTATAACTCTATCGTTAAGTGGATGGATGCCGCCAAGAGGAAATACCCTAACCTTGAGATGATCGACGTGGTCAACGAGGCTATAGGCATGCACCAGCAGGGTAACCCCATGATGAAAGAGTCATTAGGTGGTGGAGGAAAGACCGGCTACGACTGGCTCATCAAAGCCTTCGAGTTGGCCTACGAGCGCTGGCCGAATGCCATCCTCATCTACAACGACTACAACTCATTGAATCCTAACAATGGAGATGTAGATAATTACATCGATTTGGTAAAGACTTTGCGTGACGCAGGTGCTCCTATCGATGCCTACGGAAATCAGTCACACGATGTGAACAACATCAGTGCAAGCACCTTGAAGTCTGTAATGGACAAGCAACAAAACGCACTTAGGATGCCTATGTATATCACCGAGTTGGATATCGACATCGAGAACGATGCCCAGCAAAGACAACAATACGAAAACATCTTCCCAATCATGTGGGAAGCTGAGTACTGCGCAGGCATCACCATCTGGGGTTACATCCACGGAGCCACTTGGGTTAGTAACTCTGGTATCATCAAAGACGGCAAGGACCGTCCTGCGATGACCTGGCTGCGCAAATACATGAAGGAAGAAAGTGCCATCAAAGCAAAGAGCCCGCTCCCAGGCATGAAGAAGGAAGCATCGCTCTATATCAAGCCACAATCTATCAGCGCAACTCAAGGCGATCCAATGCCAATCACCATTCGTGCCAAGATGCGCACAAAAACGATTGACCACATCGACTTCTACGTGAAGAACAAGCTCTATAAGACCCTCACCGAAGCACCATACGAACTCGAATACACTCCTGAGGCTATCGGCACATACGAGTTGAAAGCTGTAGCCGTAACGACCGATGGAAACGAATACACACGCTACGGAGCTTTCACAGTCTATAAGCCACGTGCTCCTTTCAAGGAAATCAACCTTCCTGGCATCGTACAGGCTGAGGACTATGACTCTGGAGCTGACGGTATCGCTTTCCACGATTCCGATAACAACAACGAAGGCGACGTGAAGAACTACCGTAACGACGGAGGTGGTGTGGATATCGTCAAGGGTAACGGCGGAAATGCTATTGGTTACACCTCATCTGGCGAATGGCTCGAATATACGGTCAACGTGACTGAGCCTGGAGTATATATCTACGAAGCTACCGTTTCATCAGGAACTACAGGATCATCGTTCAAACTCTCACTCGTAAATGGTGACAAGTTCGACGACCTCACCGATGTCATTTCTGTTCCACAGACAGGAAGCAGCAACTGGGACACCTACCGCACCGTAAGCGGACGTCTCCTCATTCCGCTCCCAGAAGGTAAGCAGATACTTCACCTCGATATCACTGGTAGCAGCTGTAACATCGACAAGATCAAATTCCGTCATGTTGACCTCAACGACGACATCCAGTTGGCCATCACAGCCGATCCTGCTCCTGCTACAGTTGGCGAAACGACGGTCATCAAGGTCGAAGCAACAGCTCCGAACACAACCATTGCAAGCGTGAAGCTGTCGCTCAACGACAAGGTTGTGAAGACCTTTACTGCAGCACCTTACGAGTACAACTACAAGCCATCAACCGTTGGATCATACGAGTTCACAGCTGTAGCCATCGATTCAGAAGGCAAGGAGTCCAACATCGCATCGTATGTGCTGAAGGTCAACAACAAACGTACACCTTATAAATCTGTAGACATACCAGGCATCTTCGAAGCAGAAAACTTCGATAAGGGAGGCGAAGGATTCACCTTCCATGATTCCGATTCAGAAGACGAGAGTCAGGGCAGCTACCGTTCCGATAAGGAAGGAGTGGAAATCGTATCAGGAAACGGTGGATATGCACTGGGTTACACCGTAGCAGGCGAATGGTATGAATACACTGTTAATGTGACAGCTGCCGGAACATACAAATACAAGGCAACCGTATCGTCAGGAAACAGTTCATCTTCATTCAGCATCGGACTGTCTGACGGAGAGACCGTCACAGAACTTGCATCTGTATCGGTACCACAGACTGGCGATAACGACTGGGGAACCTACAAGACCGTTGAAGGAACACTCAGCAAGGAGCTGGCTTTGGGCAAGCAGACCTTCCGCATCACCATCGTTGGAGCGTACTGCAATATTGACAAGATTGAACTCATCTGCACTGCCACTGGCATCAACGACATCACCAACAACATGTTCCAGCCAAAGCAGCTGTACAACATCTCAGGACAGCGAATCAACACCATGCAGCGAGGCATCAACATCGTTGACGGCAAGAAGATCTTCGTGAAGTAAACTCTGTTTATTTCCATACAACAGAAACGGGCAAGGAATCAGCACCTTGTCCGTTTTTGTTTGTGAATGTTGCAGCTTCGCTCCTAATTCTTATCTTATCTTTTCTTCCTTCTCCAGCTTGTTTCAATTTCTCATTCTCTCATCTTTTAGTTTCTATAACTCTATCTTAAAACATTCAATCCATGACGTGGATTTAACAATCAATGACGTGGATTTATCAATCAATGTCGCAGATTTAACAATCATTGTCACGGATTTAACTTTACCCTCCTTCCTCCTACCTTTTGTAAAGGAGCAAATCACCTTTTGTTCGGTAGTCTTTCACCTTTTATACCCTAGTGCTTTCCCACCTTCCTTCCACTAATGTCTAGCCCTGCAGGAGCGACATATAAATAATCTGCCGCCCCTGCAGGGCTTGTGGTTGCGACCATGTACACAAAAACGGGGGCTTACACCCCCGCCTTTATTATGTCACCCTTTCAGGGTTCCCCTATCATCAATTAGCGCACCACTTCCACTCCTGGAGGGTAGACAACGGGGGCCAGTTTTTCGCAGCGATAGAACGGATCACTACCGACACTTTTCAGTTTCGAGCCTTTAGCAATGCTGACAGTTTCCAGGTCTGCGCAGGACGCGAATGCCAGGTTGTCAATGCGGGTCACACTGGCAGGAATGGTGACGGTTGTCAAACCCGGACATCTAATGAAAGCTTCTTTGATGGTCGTCACACCGGATGGAATGGTGTAGCTCGTCGATTTCTTGTTTTCAGGATAAAGGATGAGCGTGGTCATGCCTTTATCGAACAGCACACCGTCCACGCTTTTGTAATACTTGTTTCCTGCATCCACAGTGAAAGATTCCATACCCTTGCAGATAGAGAAGGCATAGCGAGAGATCGTCGTCACACTGGCTGGGATAGTGACGGCTTGCAAGCCTGAGCAACTGTGGAATGCCATGGTGTCGATCTTTGTTACACCAACGGGAATGGCGTAGTTCGTCAGTTTCTTGTTTTCAGGATACCGGATAAGTGTAGTCATTCCTTTATCGAACAGCACACCGTCCACGCTCTTGTAATGCTCGTTTCCTTGCGCTACCGTAATGGATTCCAAGTTGGTGCATTCTTTGAATGCCATTGGGTGGAGACTGGTTACGCTCTCCGGGATGTTGACAGATACCAAACTATTGCATTTAGCAAACGCTTGTTCGCCGATGGAGGTCACACCGGCAGTAATGGTGACAGACTTCAGGTCATAGCAGGCAACGAAGGCAGCGACTCCAATAGTCCTCACATTGGCAGGGACGGTGAGAGACGCAAGATGTGTGCAACTAAAGAACGCATAATCACCGATGGATGACACGCCATTGCCGATGGTAACGCTTGTCAGGCCATAGCAATAACAGAACGCGTATGTGCCGATGCTCGTCACACTTCCCGGAATCTCGACTGAAGTTATGCCATCGCAGCCTTTGAACGCATACGTGCCGATGCTTGTCACGGAATAGCCGTTCACGGTAGCAGGAATAGTCAATGTTCCCTTAGGTCTTTCTTTGTCAAAACGAGTCAACTCAACTGTCTTCGGGCTTTCGCTCGTCACCTTATACTTCAAGCCGTCAGCCGCGAACTCATCGCCCACAGCAGCCCATGCCACGACAGGTAGCAGAGCCATCATAAAGAAGAATAGTTTTTTCATAATCATTATCATTCGTTATCTTTGACGGCAAATATACAACATTATTAAATACCCTCCAAATAATTTGAGAGAAAAATGCAAAAAAAAGGTAATTAGAGCGACTGATGAGGAATGGCTGCGGAAAACTATAGGGGAATAAGCAGTAAAAATATGTGTTTCGAATTACGAAGGCGACATCTATTTCGGTGGACGAATTAACGTTTTTTTGTACTGATTATCTTGGAATTCGTACCGAATTGTATTTTTTTTGCAGTTTTTTGCAGAATCGAATGGCGGTTTAATATATTTTACCTATCTTTGCATTTTGAAAGTTGAAAGGCAAAAGCCCCCATCGGGCTAAAGACTAAGGGCTAAAGCCTAAACTAAAAGTAATTATTAATGAGTTTTATAGATTTTTTTAAGAAAAAGCAGAAGGCGAATGTAGGTGGCATGGAGGATTTCATGACCCTGATAAGGGTGTACTTCCAAAGTGTGCTGGCTTCGAGTCTGGGCATTTCGAACATGTCGGCTTTGCCAGACTTGATTGCGTTCAAGCGTTCGCTCCATATCGCCACTGTGAATAACAAATTGGGTGTCGGCGAGAAGAAGGCTTGTCAAAAGATGCTGCAGGACCTGTATGGCATCAGCGACAACTTCTTCAAGGAGATTGACCAGAGCATCAAAAAGAACTGTAAGAACGTGAACGACGTGAGGAACTATATGTTCCTTTTCTCCGGTTTCACGCAGGACTTGATGATGGTTGTGGGTAACATGATGAAATGGAAGTTCCGCATCCCGTCGTTCCTGAAAAAGGCACTGAAGGTGATGGTGGAGAAGACGGTGAACGACATCTTTACGAAAAACGACTGGAGCGACGACGGCGAGCGTAAAGCGGTCGCTGCTGTGCGTAAGTACCAGAAATCCTTAGGGTTCTCTCAGGCTTGGGTGAACGAATACGTGTATAACGTAATCACGCTGGCCAAGAAAGAACCTAAACCCTCGCAAGAGGAGATGGAGAAAGCGGAAGCCAAGGTCAAGAAGTAAGTGGTGAGACTTTAGGCTTTAGACCATAGACTTTAGATTATTGAAGAAAAAAATATAAGGATGGTAGTTTGATTTAATGGTTTTCAGAGAATGACAAGCGACGAGCAACAGCAAATCCGGAATTTCGAGGCAAGGGTGAGACAGCTCCTCCTGCAGTATCGGAACCTACAGGACGAAGTAGCACGTCTGCAAGTCAAACTGGGAGAGAAGGACGAGGAAATTGCCCGACTGACCAGCGAACTGAAATCGGTAGATGAGAACTATCAGCATCTGAAAATAGCCAAGTTTGTGGAAATCAGCGACGGCGACATCAAGAACGCCAAGCTACGCATGACGAGGCTAGTGCGCGAAATCAATCGATGCATCGGATTATTAAATGCTGAGGAGGTTGCTGTGGACGAGCAAGGTGATGACACCAAGTTCTGACAGCCTTCCGAACGATGAGAAATGGAAGCAAAAAAACTCACAATACACGTAAACATCGATAACATGTTACTACCGATGACTGTGACGGACCCTGAACAGGAGGCCGTAATCCGTAAGGCTGCAGGAAATGTAAACCAGCAGCTCATCACGGTGCGTGAGCGATACAAGAGCGTTCCAAACGAGCGATACTACGATATCATGGTGATGCTCAACTCAGAAATCAAGGCTTTGACTGCAGAAAACAAGAACGACCAGAGCCCTGTGTACAGCATCATCGCATCACTTGAGAAGGAGATTGACGAACTCATCAAGAAGTAGTCGACAGCTCATCACACATCATGAGATTTTAACATGCGCACATTTTCAGATTGCAAGACTGTTTGCAAGCTGAGTTTGTGCGTTATTCATTAACATATAAAACCAATTAAACGACAATGGAAATAATAATTGCATCAGTAGCTGGTATCATCGTCGGAGCTGCATTGGGATACCTGTTGTTCAGGTATGTCCTCAAGCAGACCTACAACCAGTCAATCAATACTGCCAAGAATGAAGCAGAAGCCATCAAAAGCCAGAAACTGCTCGAAGTGAAGGAGAAATTTCTCAACAAGAAAGCTGAATTGGAGAAGGAGGTTGCCCAACGCAACTCGAAACTGCAACAGATTGAGAGCCGCCTGAAACAACGCGAGATTTCGCTCAATCAGCGTCACGAAGAGTTGATTCGCAAGAAACAGGAATGTGACAGCCTGACCCAGAGTCTGGAAACAAAGATTGCAAATAACGACAAGAAACGCGCAGAACTGGAAGAGCTCCAGTCACAGGAGCGTACAAGACTGGAAGCTATCAGCGGTCTGTCGGCTGAAGAAGCGAAAGACCATCTGATTGAAACCATGAAGGACGAAGCCCGCACCCAGGCACAGCAGTATATCAACGAGATTGTGGACGATGCGAAGATGACTGCCAACAAGGAGGCAAAGCGTATCGTGATACAGAGTATTCAGCGTGTAGCAACTGAAACAGCAATCGAGAACTCTGTGACGGTGTTCCATCTGGAGACCGATGAAATTAAAGGTCGTGTGATCGGACGTGAAGGACGTAACATCCGTGCTCTTGAAGCAGCAACAGGTACCGAACTCGTGGTGGACGACACTCCAGAAGCAATCGTCATCAGTGCCTTCGACCCTGTACGCCGTGAGATTTGCCGTCTCGCTCTCCATCAGTTGGTAGCCGACGGACGTATTCACCCAGCACGTATCGAAGAGGTGGTAACGAAGGTGAAGAAACAACTTGAAGAGGAAATTATCGAAACAGGTAAACGTACAGCTATCGATATGGGTATTCATGGTTTGCACCCAGAACTGATTCGTATCATCGGAAAGATGAAATACCGTTCATCATACGGACAGAACCTGCTGCAGCACGCACGCGAGACAGCCAACCTCTGTGCCATCATGGCAGCAGAACTGGGACTGAACCCAAAGAAAGCGCGTCGTGCCGGTCTGCTCCACGATATAGGAAAGGTGCCTGATGAAGACCCAGAAACTCCACACGCACTTTACGGTGCGAAATTGGCCGAGCAGTGTAAGGAGAAACCAGATATCTGTAATGCCATCGGAGCTCACCACGACGAGATGGAGATGACTACCCTACTCGCCCCTATCGTACAGGTCTGCGATGCCATCTCTGGTGCTCGTCCAGGTGCTCGCCGTGAAATCGTAGAAGCATACATCAAACGTCTGCACGACCTTGAGGAACTCGCAATGAGCTATCCTGGAGTGACCAAGACCTATGCAATCCAGGCAGGACGAGAACTGCGTGTTATCGTAGGAGCAGATAAGATTACAGATGCGGAGACAGAAATTCTCAGCAATGACATCGCAAAGAAGATTCAAGACGAGATGACTTATCCTGGACAGGTGAAGATAACTGTCATTCGAGAGACACGTGCAATCAGTTTCGCAAAATAACAAACCCTAATGAGACTTATACTTTCCATATTCCTATTTGCTGCGGCAACGTTATGTAACGCTCAAGTGTCACGACTTGGGAAGGACATCACGTACGCAGTCGAATTGCATGGAGAGACAAGCGATGGCGATATTGCACCATTCTGGTTCACAAGTAATAAATATGGTGTGTCGTCAATTGAACCACATTCTGGATTTTTGAGAGGCACCCTCAAACGCAGCATCGAAGCCGACTCTACCCGCAAATGGGCTATCGGTTATGGAATCGATATGGCTATCGCACGCAACCACGTTTATGAAGACCTTCAGCAGCTCTATGGAGAGGTGCAATACAAAGGGCTGAGACTTCTGGTGGGTGCGAAAGAACTCCCGATGGAGTTTGCCAATCACGAACTCAGTTCTGGCGATATGGTCATGAGTACGAACACACACCCGATTCCTCAGATACGTCTTGAGATGCCCGACTTCTGGGATGTCCCAGGAACGAACGGGTGGCTGGGAGTGAAAGCACACATCGCATACGGATGGTACACAGACAATCATTGGCAAGATACGTTCACAACACCCGACAAACGTCGCACCAACAACTCGCACTATCACAGCAAGGCGCTCTTCTTCAAAATCGGAAATGAACAGAAGTTCAAGCTGACCCTTACAGGAGGTATTAGGGTGGACTGTCAGTTCGGAGGTGACGCATGGAACCTCACACAACGAAGGGACGACAACAGTATCGTCGACTTTTCGTACGTGAACATGAACAACGGACTGAAAAGCTATTGGAACGCGCTTGCATTTGGAGGAAATGACCCCAACGATGGCGACTTCAAGAACGTGGAAGGAAACCACGTAGGTAGCTGGTACGGAAACTTGAACTACCAAGGAAAGGGTTGGTCGGTTCGAGGCTATTTCCAGCATTTTTTTGACGACCATTCGCAGCTATTCTTGCAATATGGATGGAAAGACATGCTCTGGGGCATTGAGGGCCATCTTCCGAAAAATCCATTCGTAAGTACGGTGGTCACAGAATTCATCTCGACCAAAGACCAGACCAGTCCTGTCTATCACGATGCAACCCCACAGTTCCCAATTCAGATAAGCGGAAAAGACAGCTACTATAGCCACATGGTCTATGGAGCATGGCAGCACTGGGGAATGATTTTAGGAAATCCGCTCATCATATCGCCTGCATACAACCAATCGCACCAAATTGCCGTCTTTCACAACCGCATTAGTGCGTGGCATCTCGGTATATCGGGCGACCCATCGAGAAGTTTCCATTATCGCATTCTCTACACCCACATGCGGTCTTGGGGCGCATACGACTACCCTTTGACTGATACAAAGTACAACAATTTTGTATTAGCAGAAATGACCATCAAACCACTGAAGCTGAAAGGTTGGTCACTTACGGGCGCATTCGGACTGAATCGTGGCGACCTGCTTCAGAAAAGCACAGGTGGGGCATTATCGATTAGGAAGGAAGGTATTTTGAGATAGCGAAGAGTCATAAAACGAAATCTGAAAATGAAGAATAGTTTCAAACATACATTAACTCCCCTGCTCTGTCTGCTCACATGTCTGCTGAGCACGTCGTGCAACAAGATGGATGAGAATGGCGACTTCGACGGAAACTGGCAGATGACCGAGTGGCGCAGCAATGCTGACAACCACGTGATTGGGACGAAGTACACATTCCGCATCTACTATGCGGTGAAGCTGAACGTCTTACAGATGCGCGATTACGAAAGGCCGTACGACACCTGGCACCTCTCTTATTTCCACATGACAAACGACTCTTTATATATAGATAAGGTGTTCCATCGTCCGTTCGATACGGAGGAACCAGTCGATTCGCTCGCCATATATGGTTGCGCACCAGAAGGACGATATGCTTTCCTGAAACTCACGAAAGACAACATGATTCTGAGGAATTCGCTTTACACACTCACCTTCAGGAAATACTAAAAAAAAACAGGTCTGCAATTATTCACAGACCTGTTTTTTGTTTGTATTAGCTTCTATGCCGTAAGTCTTAATTCCTTACTTCACCTTGATAACGAGGTACTTGGAAACACTCCAGAACTCAGCTGCGTTGGTGATTCGTAATGTGTACTCGCCCTTCGAATCCTTCAACAGTGAGTATGAACCGGCAGGATGAGTGGTCAGCAGTTTAGCAGACTTCGAATTGAGCGGAATAACATTCACCTTACGGATGTCAATCTTCGTGAAGTAGTCTGCATCGAAGTCTTTTGTCTTCAACACATCTCCATCCACAAGAATACGGTGCTGCTTCAGCTCCTTGTTCGTACCGAACATATAATAAGCCGTATTGAGCTGTGCATCCTGATTCTTCGCAATCTCAGCATTCATCTCGCTTTCTGCTCTCACCTGTGAGTTCTCTGCCTGCAGATTCTGAACCGACTGACCTAACTCTACAATCTTGATGTCACGTTCTGCAATCTGCTGACGCAGGTCTTCCAGTTCTCTGGTCTTCTGCTCCAACTGCTCTGTCAGCTTGTTGATAGCAGCCTGCATCTTGCTGGCGTTCACACTACTGTTCTTCAGCTTCTGCTGCAGATCCTCAATCTTGCGACGGTTGTCAAGCAAGGTGTTCTCAATAAACTCCATGTTCTCAGCGATATTCGCCTTTGCATCGTTACCCTCAGCATTCTGGCTGAGCAGGTTCACCCTACCCTCAGCCTCATTAATAGCATCGAATCCTTCCTGAATCTCATTGAACGCATCAAGCATCTCATTGAGTTCTGAATCCTTCTGATCCAACAGGCTCTGAAGCGAATCCAACTTTGCATCTTCTTCAGATGACCTACTTCCCTTAAACATCTGTTCGCATGAAACGAACATCGCAGCACATGCGATTAAAAGCAAACCTTTTTTCATAATCTCATAATTTATGTTTATTGAATTATTCATTATTTAACTATTCTGCTAAGGTCTAGAGTCTAAAGTCTAACTTTCACTCTTCCCTTCCACTCAACACAATCACAAACTCTCCCTTAGGCTCGTGTTCCTTGAAATGCTGGAGCACGTCAGCTATCGTTCCGCGGACACTCTCCTCATGAATCTTCGATATCTCGCGGCAGCACGACACCTGTCGATCCGCACCCATCACCTCTGCAAACTGCTCCAAGGTCTTCACCACCCTATAGGGCGACTCGTAGAACACCAAGGTACGGGTCTCGTCCTTCAACTCCGACAGCCGTTTCTGCCGTCCTTTCTTCTGGGGCAGGAATCCTTCGAACACAAACTTGTCGCAAGGCAGTCCTGACGACACCAAAGCAGGAACGAATGCTGTAGCACCAGGAAGGGTCTGCACCTCAATGTCGTTCTTCACACACTCGCGTACCAGCATGAACCCAGGATCGCTTATTCCTGGCGTACCAGCATCGCTGATGAGGGCAGCCGTCTGACCAGCCAGCAGTCGCTCCACGACTTTCTGACATGTCTGGTGTTCGTTGAACTTATGGTGTGAATGCAGTTCATTCTTGATATCGAAATGATGGAGCAGCACAGACGAAGTACGTGTATCCTCAGCAAGGATAAAGTCCACCTCTTTCAGCACCCGTATGGCTCTGAACGTCATGTCCTCCATGTTTCCTACAGGTGTAGGCACAACATACAACATCCCTGACTGCTTCATTCTTCTTTCGTTATTTGATGATAAACTTACATGAGACAGCCTCACCGTTAGCACCCGTCACAACTGCCACGTACACGCCAGAAGGCAGATTGCCCACATAGGTCTTAGCCTCTCCTGCTTGCAGACGGAGCTGTGCGGTAAGGGTCTGCTGACCTACCGACGTGTAGACGGCCAGCTGTACCGTCTGGTTCTCATCGCTCGTCACACGTACATATCCGTCTTCGTATGCAACTTCCATCGATTCGTCATCCACTACGACAGAATGGATGCCCGATTCTTCACCGTTATAGACATACAGGCTATCGTAAGAGCCTATACGGTTGCTTGCATCGATAGTTGGGATGCCCAACACATAAACATCTTTTCCTCCGTCTGGATACAGACCGACTGTCTGTTTCGATGTATGTTCGCAATAGACCAGCGTGTCAGCCCAACTTCCGTCAGCTGAGGTCAGGACTACTTCTCCTCCCTCTGCAGCCAACTTGAACGAAGCATGGAGTTGGGTCAGCGTTTCAAGTTTGTCACACCATACAATCCTGAACCCATGTGCAGGAATAATGGTGCTCACACCTTCTGCGGCCTCGATTTGCGACTTCTGAGGTTTCTTCAGGTTATCGCTGATATACATACCGGCAAGGTCGATATCCTCGTCTGTTGTGTTGTAGAGCTCTACCCAGTCATTACGTTTGTTATATTCATTCACGTAGTATTCGTTTGCTGCGCTGACTTCGTTGACGCGTACAGGCACAACACCAGTCGCAACGAGTTCTGCCTCGTTCAGACGTTCATAGCATGCCGTCAGGTTGTGTGAGCCTCTATCTGGCAGGATATACTCCTTATCCGTACTTACATACTCCGGTTCCTCACTCTTTTCGCGTGGATGCGATACGGTTATTGAACCTTCGAACCACAAGTCCGACGATGTTCGGTTGCAGTTATGCACCTCGACCGTGATGACATTTTTCCCGTTGCGTATCAGCGAACGGTCAATCTCCATCGAGCCGATATATGGATTCTCTCCCTCGTAGGTATTATCAAAATAATCCTGCACATAGCCTGCATACTCAGCTCCTGATGGCAGGTGATAGGTTCCCACTTCCTGTCCGTTCACATAGACAATCATTCCGTCGTCCAACTCATAGTTGAACACGTATGTATCGTTCTCTGTGGGGGTTGCATCGAACTCCTTACGGAAATAATAGGTAGGACGTGAGTTCCCGTTCTCGTCTGTTTTGTTGAGCACCGTAGTAGCCTTCGACATCGGCCGTCCGTTATTTCCGAATCCGAACGGAGCCATACCTACAGCCCAATCCGAGGTGTCGTAGTCGTCATCTTTCCACTTCTGACCATCAAGCGAACCATCCTGATAATAATACCAGCTCTCGCCTGCACGGAACACATCTGCGGTGATCATCTCGTCCATCTCTGTCTCTTGCCATCCTAAGAACCGATAGCCTGCTGCGTCGTATGCACGTAGCGTATCAGGAGCAAACAGATAACCGTTGAACCTCGATTTCGGCACCTCGATTCCGTTGATAGTGAATCGGCCTGCTGCCACATTCGTGCTGAGCTGCACGGCCTGTATCTCTGCACCACTCAGACCAAACCTGCGGTAGTTCTTCATCGCGTTCATCATCCTCGACTTAAACTGTCCCGTCAGGGCGTTGATGATACCTTGCGAGCGTTCCTTGTTGCTGCCCACAGGGTCGTTTCCTTCCCACAGCAGGGCTGTACGACGCACCTCAGCCAACTCGTTCACGATACTTGCTATCTCTTCGTCGTTATGGAACACACAACCGCCTACGATACAATACGTATCGATAAACTTCTTCCTGAACCCATCGTTCTCCAGCATATTCAGGAACATCGTCACTAACTCCACTTCCTTTGTCAGGCTCGAGCCGTTATATTCCGGACGCCCGTAGAACGTATAGGTACGTTTGTTCTCAAAGTCGTTGAAGATGTTGTTACCCGTACGGTCCACACAGTTGTCGAGGTCGAACACCATAAAGTGGAACTTACCGTCCCTCTGGTCTCTGAAACCCTTACAGTTGTTGTGCGGCCAGTCCCAGTCGTTCAGGAAGAACTTATAGGCGAAGTAGTTCACGTAGTCGTCGATATCCACGATGTCGCATATCTTCTTGTAGATCTCCCCGTTCTGAGGGTCGTTTGCCAGTTCGGTCGTCAGACCATACCAATATTCGAAAGCCTCACGCGTACCGCTCTTCTGCACATATCCCGAGTCCACACTCATCTCGAACGAGTCAATCATATCGTTATCCGTGCCCAGGTTCGCGTACGCCCAGTGTTTGTTACTCGGTTCGCGCATGTTCAGCATAGCGATATACTCACCATTCACAAACACATGAGTCGGCTGAACCGCTTGCAGGTTCAGCTTGAAGCCCGACAGACGGGCTATCTCCTGCAACGACACATCCTTCAGACGGTATTTGTTGTAGTTGTCGTTTCCTCCGTTTCGCAGCAATAACGTCTTGTTGCGGTTATAGGGTTTGTCCTTGAAGAACGTATAGTCGTACTTGCTCTCACCGAATACCGAGTTGGCCTTCAGTTTGAACGACTTGGGCAGATACTTCCTGCTCCAGCCTCCTGCTATCGCATAGTTCACCTCCTGATTCACCACTTCCTTGTTATCCACGATATATTCGAAGTTCACAGGGCGATCCCACTCCATGTTGAAGTTACGCTTCGTGTAGTCCTGATTCGCCGTCTTACCGTTCTTGCCCGATACGTACACACCTATCTCGTCGTCATACAGGTTCTTCGGATCAGTCACCACAGACACGACAGGCAGGTAGTATTCGCGTTCGTCGTAGATATACGAACGGGTCACCACCTTGCTCGGCAGGTAGCCGTTCTTGAACAGACGGAACCTGAACGTGGTAGTCCAGTCCACGCTGAAGTGACCGTCCTTGCTCCGCATACCGTTCTCCAACGTAGGGGTCGTACCGTCTGTCGTGTACATCAGCGTCGCACCCGTCGGAATGTCCACAACGACATCGAGCTGTGAAGTGAAGAGTCTGCCAGGCTCGTTCACCACAGGAGCCTCCATCTGTTCTGCGGCAAACCGACTCGTTCGGTTCGTTGCGCTGGGTGTCGGCTCACCTGTCCATCCCCATTCCTCACCTCCGTCTGTCTTCCGGGCATACGAGGCACGCATGATGGCTGCTGGGTATTCCTGACTCACAAGCAGGTTACCTTCATCGTCCGAGATGTAGATGGTTCCTCCATCCGTATCCAGCTCCATGTTCACCTGTGTGTTCAGCCATTTCTCACCTACATCCTTACGCGTGTCGGCATGGTCGAACCACAGGGTGAAGAACCCATGAGCAGGCACACTACCGATGCGCCTCGGCAGCATCGCCTTCTTCAGGTTGTCAGCATCGTCGCTCACCCAGAACAGCCCGATATTGGCTGATTCGTCTGTCGGGTTATATAGTTCAACCCAACCGCCGTAGTTCCACGATGGGTCAACAAACATATCCACGTTTGCTACCATGATTTCGTTCACAATCAGCGATTCCTTCGAACCTGCGTTCGAGCGTACCGTCACCTTGGCCGTAGCCTGCAAGGCCGTTCCGTCAGTCGTAGTAGCTGTAATCTCAGCCTCCCCACGACCAACACCCGTCACACGTCCTTCACCGTCCACGATAGCTACTGTAGGGTTCAGCGACTCCCACACCACCTTCTGAATCGTAGCGTCAGCAGGTTGCAGTCTGGCTGTCAACCCTACCGTCTCTTCCACATTGATGGCAACCGACTGAGGGAAGATCTCGATGGATTTCACTGGTACCAAATCACCCATCATCTCCAGTTTCCAGTTGTCGCAGCACGTCCAGTCACCCGACAGCGTATAATCCTTTGACATACCAATGATCAACTCTCCGTCATCCCCCACTGTCACCTCCAACGAGTTCACGTAATAGCCTGCATCGAACCAATAATACGCCGCCTCCATGTTGTTCGGAATCACCAGACCGTCACCTACACCGCTCGTACCTCCACCCAGACTCTCGCTCAGAGCGGCACTCGATGCCAACGCAATCGGCACCGCGCGTGAGTCAGTCGACGAGGCAGCATACAGGAAAGCCAACTGCGACGATTCCGCATCACCCGACGTATAATTGAAATAATCGTTCCGTGCATCGCCCGAACGGTAGAAAGCGCTCACGCTCACCCTGTACTTACCTGGTGTCAGACCCGAAAGCGCCTGATATGTGTTAAAAGTCTTCTGATAATGTTCAGCATTCTCATGTCCGTTATACGCACCCCATGCCGTACCATCCCAGCCCGTCAGGTCGTCGTTATCAAATCGTGGATTCGTCACGTAACTGTCCGTCACGTCTATCCATCCCATCTGCGCCATCATAGGTAAAGTAGTAAAAATGAACGCAATCAACGTAAGACTAGCAATTCTTTTCATTTTGCTTGATTGATTAGTTATTTCTTTTATGCTTTTTAATTTCTTAATTCTTAATTCTTAACTCTTAATTAATATTTGGCTTTGCCAAATCATCCCAAATCTTTGCAAAGTTACACATAATTCATAAAACACAATCACAAATTAACAAAAAACAACCCTACTCCCTTAAAAACAACATCTCTTAACACTCGCTTTTCACTTTTTTACGTCTCACCGACATATCCGGTGTCCATTTTAAACAAAAAACAAATAATCTGCATTTTTTTTTACATTTTACATTCTACATTTTACTTTATTTCGTACCTTTGCACCATCTAACAAAATTCGTAAAACTACAAACAAATGAAAAAGATTCTTCTTATGGCCCTTGCGGCCACCACATGCGTTCTCCCAGTTAAGGCAGACGACGTACCAGAAGTAGTCCCAACCGATGAGACTAATGAAACGATCGAATCAAGCGAGTTCGAGCCAGCAGGCACACCTGGTGCAGGATTCCTCACATCCAAGCTCAACAGCACCATCGAGAATGCCCTTGACAAGCAGACCGCCAACCCCTTCCTGCCCCTACCCTACGGACGCAATTACTCAGACCTCATGGTAGGTCCGAAGTTCGGAGCCTATTTCATTGGCAAATACAACTATAGCGACCAAGACGGCAAACAAGGCGGCGACGGATTCAGTCAGCGACTCATCCGTGCATACGTCGATGGAACCATCCTCCTCGATTTCAAGTACAGAGTACAGGTACAGATCAACAACAACTCATTCCACATGAAGGACTACTTCGTAGAGTGGGCTCATTGGAAAGAGTTCGCTGTGAAGATTGGACAGTACAAGCGTGCCTTCCTCTTCGAGAACCCCTACAACCCATGGGATGTGGGAGCAGGCGACTACTCACAGATTGTGAAGAAACTCTCAGGAATGGGTGACTACTGCGGAGAGGCAGCAGCTACAGGTGGACGCGACCAAGGTCTGCAATTCCAGGGCGACCTCTTCCCAGACAGGCGCGACGGCCATAGCTATCTGCACTATCAGTTACAGGTGATGAACGGACAAGGCATCAACACCAGCGATGCAAACGGCAAACGCGACCTGCTCGGAACCTTTCAGGTACAACCTATCAAGGGATTATTCGTAGGACTCTTCGGATGGACAGGCAGCTACACCCAGAACGGCGTGACAGTCGATCGCAACCGTTGGGCTGCATCCGTGAAGTACGAACAGAAAGGATGGAGTGCACGCGCAGAATATGCACACTCACAGGGACACAAGATTGCAGAATACAATGCAACCACCAACACATTCTCTGGAACAGGGCGTGCCGATGGATGGTATGCCACAGTAGGCGTTCCCTGCACCGATTGGCTGAAAGTGTATGCCAAGTACGATGCCTATCGTGACCAAGGCAACTGGGAAAGCACCCGTACCGTCTATTCTGTCATCCCTAACTTCCAGATTCACAAGAACCTCATGCTTCAGGTGCAGTACAACCACGTACACGACCGCTTAGCAGCCGACCACAACTACAATGAGGTATGGGGCGAAATCTACGTACGATTCTAATCAACACCAACATTCAAGAATAAAGCCAGGCCGAGCCTGGCTTTTATTCTTTTTATGTGAAGGTATGCACTCAACATCCGAATTTCATTTAATTTTGTTGTTTAATTAGTTAGTTAATAGATTGTTAAGTTAGTTACGAGTTGACCAATCTCGTTTTCCCTTCTTCGCACCCCTACCCTAAAGGGGGATCTGGGGTCTTTTTCAGTTTCCCTAAGGGAAAATTTTGTAATCCTTAGGGGCTGCAAAAATCACGCTTAGTTTTCACGATGTAAAGGTATGATAACGTTTGGGTGTTCTACGAATCTTTCATTAACATTTTTTGTTAAAATATTTGAGAACGTTGCGCGTTGCAGTTGTTGCAGTTAAAAATAGGCAAGAATCTAAAGTCTAGTGTTTAAAGTCTAATCTCGTTGCCAACAGCACAGTATCCCCCTCGCCCTCGTAGTACAGGACAGGAAGGAGATCATCTGGGATGTTTTCGTGAACCATGCAGAAATTAAATGGTGCGCGGATTCGCTTACTGTAGTCCTCCATCATCTCCTCTGTCAAAGGTTGCTTTGCAAACACATAATTATCGAAACTGCGACCATCGCAGACATCATACGAATCAAATGTCGGATAGCTTTCCCACAAATTCCCGATATGGAGCCCAGAGGGATTCGGTTTGTATTTCTCGTAGGCCGACCATCGGCTATAGGTGTGGCGCGGGTTACCCGCCATCTCCACCTGCTGCTTGACATCATCCAGCCCGTCAAACCAGCAACCATCGATACACATCCGGCAGTCTTTCAGCAAACACTGAATGTCATAGTCGGCTATCCGTTTGTCCAACCTTTCTGTCCACCTCCATCTCAACTCATCCAATGCCTCGGTATCCTCCGAAATGGCAGGAGCCTCATCAATCAACATCCGAATGACACCCTCTATTCCCTGCGCTCTCAGACAGTCACGAAATCGAATATTATACAACACGATGTCAGCGATGTAAACACGCAACCCTCCAGGTAGTCCCTGAACAGCCTCCACAGTCTCCTTCAGGCTCTGGAACTCTCCTCCGCTGTAGATTGGGATATAGACTTTCGTCTGTTCTACAAAACGTGTGTTTTGCTGTTGCTCCCCTACCCCTAAGTGTTTTTTTATCGAACTGAAAATACTCATAAATACCTCCTTTCTAAAACGGCACATCGCTGATTTCAATGTCTTCTGGGTTATACGGAACGGATAATGCTTCGTCTTTTTCAACGACATCTTTGTTGTTGTATTCCGCATCCGTCATCGTCTTATACCTTTCAGGAAGCGTATAATAAAGATGCTTCTGCAAGATGCCAGCCATCTCATCCGTATATTCAAAATCAGTTAATGCCTGATTGTTCAACGAACGGAACTCATCACTTGTGCGGACAGAGTCACGAACCCAGCATTCCCATTCACGGAAAGCCCTTACCACATTCATCTGGCACAATTCTTCCAAATAATACAGGGCGATGGATATCGTCTTAAAATCAGATGGCGACATCAGCTCATCCCTGCGTATACGACGGTTACGAGACAGTTCCATATAAGGCCAACGACAGAAGCAAACCTCGCGGACAATCTCAAAGAGAACATCCGTCGCCTCATCTTCTTCAATAGAACCTTGACGATGCGCCAAAGCCATCAGATAGTCTGTACGGCTCAGTCGTTCCTTGTCAATAACAAAGGTCGCATCTTCATCCATTCTGCGGCAGATGAAATAATAGTCACGTCCCTCGGTAAACTGGTCGATACGCTCCTTCAAGAAGTCGAGAGGGAAATGGCGGATGACAACCCATGTACATCTCATTTCATGGTATGTCTCCCATAGCTCCTGCACCTTGGGTCTGAAGGAATCATCCCATAAGTCGAGAAGTCTCGAATAAGCCCAGTCTCGGTCGGACGCGCCTGAATCAAGAAAGGCGGCCATAATCTTCTTCTGATCCTTCCAGTCGAGCCCCATGAATCGCCTCTGAATCTCTTTTCGCGATTCAGTTACTTTGCCACTCTTCTTGTTCGTGTAGTTCTTGATGACTGTGGCTATAGGATTATTTCTTGTGATCGTTCTCATTGTTCGTCAATTTTGCTTCATCATGTATTCCAACGCAAATATACAATTACTTTTTCAAGCCACCAAACAATTTACTCATTTTTTATTCTTTTTCCATTTCTTTCATCTTAAGCCTGAATAATGTACGCAATACGCCAAACACTTCAAGCGCACGCTCAAGAGTCTTCTCCAACATATCTTCATCGGTAAAATACAGCTCACATGTGCCTGATACGCTCGTGAAGGTTTTGTCAAGAAATACTTTTACTGTTTTAAGCTCACGTGTCATCTTGTTACACACGGTCAAGACAAGCGCTTCCTGCCCCTCCTCAATTTCATAGAATTGCGGATGCATGATTGAGATGAAATTATCATCTCCATTTGTTAACACATAGATGGCTTTCATCTGGTACCAGAAGTAAATATCTCCATCGTCATCCACTTCCGGACGATAGCCCATCTTTTCCACTACTTTTGTGATTATTTCCTTTGTTGTCATCATTTTATTTACTATTTAACAATTTACTATTGACTATTTATTTATAATTGAGTTATTTACTATTTAACTATCCACTCTAAACTTATTAAACTGCCTATCAACTATAAACTATCAACTTTATCCCCATCATCGCATTCATCTGTCTCAGAATCATCGACAAGAGAGAATAAGAAATGCATGCCTGCTTCCAGGCAGGACAGCGAATGAGCTACAATCTTTCTCAAGTTTTCATCCCCCAAGAGTTCATGTTCACAGAACAACCACAGGCTATCATCAACAACATACGCCTTAAGATACTTCAACGAAGAATTCATCTTATTCATCACCTTATAGAAAGCCAAATCATCCTCATTATCCCTATCCAATACCGCAGGAAGAGCAATATTCAGAAAAGACTCATCCCTTTCATTATACAAATAGAGAAAATGTTTTCCCTCATACTGAAAGCCATAGCCGTAGTCGTCCATTTCTTCCATTTTAAAGCCTAATGACTTGAATACTTCTAACATCTTTTCCTTCATAGTCGTCATTTCATTTATTCTTTTTTTACTATTTTACAATTTACATTTTACATCTTCATTAGATATGAAACCCAATCGCAGTTTGCTTACTCTCCTTATCATTGGGCGAGAACTCTCTGCGCACCCGTTCGAATTCTTTCAACTCCCGACTGGTGACAGATGGTGCCTTTTGGGCGATTGTTTCCTCCAGCAACAACTGTGTGATCACCTTGTATGGTTGGTCTTTCTCCTTGATGCTTGCATTAAACATTCTCCTGGAAGCCACTTTGACGATATAGCTTATGTCACTACAATTGTAACCCGCCGTCATCTCTGCAAGCTTCGCATAGTCAATATGCTCGTCCGCAGGCAACTTCGACAACGCTAACCGGAACAAGTTCTCACGCGCCTTTGCATCCGGCATATCCACATAAATCATCTCATCAATACGCCCTGTTCTTAATATCGCCTTATCGATACGCTCTGGATGATTTGTGGCAGCCAACACATACACCCCTTTCTCTGCTGCATTATTCAACTTGCAAAGGAACTCGTTCGTCTCACCGTTCTGATAGTTACGGTCATCCGTCGTACGGTGAGGAACCATCGCATCAAACTCGTCAAAGAAGACAATCGTTGGAGCCTTACGTTCTGCTGTACGGAACAACTCACCTATCTTCTCCTGAGTTCCATGAACCAGAGTGGATGCCAGGTCATCAGGAATCACCTTGATAAAGTGAATACCTACCTCCTCTGCTATCTTTTCCGCAAAGAACGTCTTGCCACATCCCGCAGGTCCATAGAACAACAGGCTCGGAGGTGTAACCCCGTATGCTTCTGCACACTCACGGTTCTTCAACACGTTTACGAATCCCTCTGTCACAAGCCGCTTCAGATCGTCCATCCCTGCAACATCTTTGAACCCGTGCTGCATGCCTCGTTCCGTAGGTTCAGGATCTTGCTTTGCAGCTATTGTCTTAGCTGGCACTGATTGTTCAGTTTTTTCTGCAACCGTTCCTATGGTCATCCTACGCAACCATTCCTTTTCTGCACATGTTCCTTTGTTCATACGCCATTCCTCCATTTTTTTGTTTGTTCTACAATTCCATCCCCTCTCTTGCACCCTCTATGACAAAAGAGCTTCAATAGTAACCAAATCTATCAAGGAAAAATAAAAAAACTCAACTTTGCAAGTTGAGTTTTTAAAAGAAAGGAGTAACAAGAGCTACTTCAATTTTTTCCTGACTTCGGATGGTTCCAGACCATAAGAATGACACAGATCACAAAAGGCATTCCATGCATATTCGCGATCCATTTCTTCCATCATACGATGGGGGTTACCTCCACCGTCCCAGTCGCTGCTGCCTCCCCGCGAGGCATCTTCCACTCTCTGATGAGCACGACGTAATTCGTCCATGATGTTTTCATCGATTTCCTTACCCGAGATAAGGGTCTTGCCTGTTTTAAAGAATCGGTTCAATTTCATATTTGTCAAATCATTTGTTAGTTAAAATTCTAAAGTCTAAGGTCTAAAGTCTAAATATGAAGTCATCCGGAAGCAACGCAAAGCATGGTTGAGCGATAGACAACGGAATCTCCATACCTGGGGTGGCTGCTGCAATAGCTCCTGCAATTGCTGCCATCGTATCTGCATCACCTCCTAAAGAGACGGCGTTACGAACGGTTTGCTCGTATGTGTTGCTCTGAAGGTAACAGATAATGCTTTCCGGCACACACTTGTCACAATCAATCTGAAACGAATAGCCATCACGGATTTCCTCAACCGTTCGATGTAGATCGTATCCGAACTTGTTCTCAATTGTACTGCGTATCATTGCCTTGTCATACCCCTTACGGGCCATGAATACAGCAAGAGAAACAGCTTGCGCACCACGTGCGGCCTCATCGCTGTTGTGGGTGATGCGAGCAGACATATCTGCCAGATGCATCACCTCCTCTTCCGTCTCGGCAGCATATCCTATGGCGGCCACACGCATGGCTGCTCCGTTTGACGTCACCCCACTGCGGTCGAGCGTACCTCCACTATCCACCCACGACTTGAACCCCCAACCCCACACATTCTTATGGAGGAAACGTTTCGCATAGGTCAACAGACACTCTTTCAGATGCTCGGGCGACCGTTCTCCAGCCAACCATTCTGCGATGGCGACCGTAAGAATTGTATCATCAGAAAAGTCTTGAAATTTCATCTCAAACAGGTAGTCTTTTGTCCTGTTTGCACGCAACTCATACGGAAGACCTATGATGTCTCCACACACAGCCCCCATAATGCCCGAATGTAGCAATCGCTCATCAATAGGCTGTTCACCTTCCCCGTATGTTTGCCCTATCTCCATTTAACCCATTAACCTATAATCTATTAACCAACTAACCTATTAACCTATTAACCAACTAACCAACTAACCTATTAACCAACTACCTCCTCCGTTGTGGTCGCGGATAGTTCTCTGCGGGATATTTCGTTTCAAAGTCACGGAGTTTGTTACCGAAATACTCGCGGAAATCGGTCCATTTGTAGTAGGGATAATTGTCAGTAGGAAGCGGCAAGGAAGCTTCGTTCTCATTGAGAAGAGCTTTCAGGAGGATGGGACCGTCACCTTTCTTAGGACGGTAGAACACCAACTGGACATTACATGCCATAGGATAGATGCGGTAGTTCACCCATTTCTGATCGAGTGTCTCAAGATCTTCTACAATCACTCCGCAACTGTCGAGTTCGAGCAGACAAGCAAGGGGCATGACGCATACCTCGTGTCCGAATCGCAGGGTGGCTCCGTTCCAATTGCGTTTGTTGACAATCGTGTCGGCAGTCTCGAGGATGTTGTGAAGCAGGTTGGCCTGATTGAAAGGCATGACACCACCCGTCTGTGGTGCTGCTCCGTAGCCGAGATACCAGTCGATATTAGTGATTTTCCAAAGGTCGTACATCTCATCGTTGGTGAACAGGTCGAGCAGGTCGATATCTGTATCGTGACTCTGCATGTTGGTTGCAACATTGAAGATGGAGCGCATGAAACTGCCGGCATTGAGACTATCGGCAACATATTGCCGGTCATTAAACAGAAGTGCAGAGAAACGTTCGGGATGGGTGTAGTCTTTCTTCGCTTTGTCAACCGCACGACCTCTGTTTCCGTTGCTGTTCTGTGCCCGCACCACTCCGTCGAAGTCGTGGTTCAGATAGAACTGGAAAGCCTCACTGACATCATTATACATCTTCATCTTGGGATTGAATGCCGTGAGTTCCTCACACTCTGCCGTCATGCTGAGGATGCAACGGATAACTACCGTACTACGCGCGTCGACTTCTGCATTTCCTCGGAAGATTTCGGGGAAGCGTTCCGTCATACGACGTCCGATACCATGATGCTGTCGCTCACCTACGGGGGTGAGGTCGCCCAGGCGACGGACGGTTGTAGGATAGAAGCGTTCGAGATCGGCTAACACCTGCTGTCCTTTCGGAGTCAGTTTGCCGAGTTCGTTTGCCCGACGGAGTGTCTTGATGGGATTCATATAGTCGCCATCATTCAGTAGCCAACGTGAACCGTGACGGCCATAATGGCTCATATAGAATGGTACATATCCTTTCGGAGCCTTCGTAAGCGGTTTCACAGGATCAAGATATGCAAGATAATTACTGCCTGCACGTCGTGGGAGTTCACGGATTTCCTCACGAGCGGTTTGGGCTTGGGCTGCAGTTGCGATGATGAATGCAACTGCTGCGATAGTAAATAGATTTGTTTTCATGAATCTGATTGTTATTTGTAGTTAACGAACAAAGACATGCCAAGAGAGGCATGCCTTTATTCATGTTTCGTTCACCTTAGATTGCCTTCTCCACGTTCCACATGAACGCGCGAAGACCGAGCAGTGGGTTATCGACATCAAGTTGATGCAGACGCTCCATGAGGCGTTCTGCCTGCTGGTCATCGACTACGGTGAGGATAGCGCTGTTCATTGATGGCCACGCATGTGAGCCAAGGTGAGGGTCGCCAGTCTTGCTTCCCCTACCTCCTGCTTGCGGTATGATGGTATACCCACGTGCATTCGATGCATCGAGTGCCTCGATGATATTCTCCTGATGGGCTTGGTCGTATGCAATAAATACTGTTTTCATCTACTTATTTACAATTTTATTTAGAAGTTATCGTTTCACTCGAAGTTAAAGAAGTTAACGGCCTACGGCCTAGAAGTTATCGCTTCGCTCGACGATACTTCGCTGATGTTAACACCCGTTGGTTCCGTCTAGCGGAGCGTTAACTTCGGAGCGCAGCGGTAACTCCTTTAACTTCTTTAATTCTTTATTTTTTACATTTTATATTTCACATCGGTTCTCCCCCTAAAGGGGGGCGGGTCTTTTACTTCTTCTTAAATGATTCCTCCTTAGCATGCTCTTGCCAGTATGCATCGAGTTCACGCTGCTTCTTCAGCTTGCGACGCTTGTTCTTCACACCTACTGATCCGAAGATACAGAACATCGAAGGAACATAAATCAGGGTAAGGATGGTTGAGATGGTCAAACCACCGATGATACTGATACCCAACGGGCGCCACATCTCTGAACCTACTCCGTGGCTGGTTGCCATAGGAACCATACCGAGGATGGTGGTAAGCGACGTCATGAGGATAGGACGCAGACGGCTACGTGCTGCAACAGTTGCTGCACGGGTCAGACCATAGCCTCGTTCGCGCATCAGCTGGGTGTAGTCGATGAGCACGATACCGTTCTTCACTACGATACCAATCAACATGATACCTCCGAGGATGGACATCACATTCATACTTGTGCCTGTAATCACCAAAGCGAAGATGATTCCTGAGAAGGCGAACACAATTGACAGGATGATGATGAACGGGTATGTGAGCGACTCGAACTGAGCGGCCATCACGATGAACACGAGGATGATGATGAGGATACCCAGAACACCCAGGTCGCGGTTACTCTCCTGCTGATCCTCATACGAACCGGCTACCTGCACGATAACATCTGCTGGGATATCCAACTCTGATATAATCTGGTTTCCGAGATCAACTCCGTCTGAAAGTGCCTCACCGTCCTTCATCACAGCACTTACCGTCACGATACGCTGACGGTCCTTACGTTCGATGGTTGGAGGGATGGTCGACTCTTCGATGGTTGCAATCTCGCGTACCTTGATATTCTGTCCACGTCCGTTAGGGATGAGCATATTCTCGAGGTCTTCAATCGATACACGGTCGTCTACATCGTAGCGCACCTTGATGTCGTACTCGCCTCCGTCCTCACGATAGTAGGACATCAACGAACCTGTGATGAGGTTACGGATGCTACCTGCTGCAGCCGACATACCCAAACCTTGCTGAGCCAACTTCTCACGGTCGAAGTTGATAACCAACTCAGGCTGATAGTCGGAACGTGAAATCATGGCCTGAGCCACGATGTCGCTCTCCTTGAATCGCTTCTGCAACTCAACAGCTACCTCATAGGTCTCGTCCATGTTGTAACCATAAATCTCGAAGGTAGCGGTCTGCTGACCACCCATCGACGACTGCTGTCCACCAAGGATGACATTATATTTTGCCAATTCAGGAATTGCCTTACAGTCGGCACGCATCTCATCACAGAGTGTTGCCAGACCTTTATCACGTTCGTTCGACGGACAGAACGAGATGTTGAACGAAATGATGTGCGAACCACTCGAACGCATCGAGGCAAAGGTGTTGTTATCACCTGCCTGACCTACTGAGAAGTTACATGCACGCAGCATATCTCCATAACGGTCCATCCAAGTATTGGCCAGTTTCGTAGCAATCTCCTCGGCTTTCTCCACACGGGTACCAATAGGCAACTCAAGCGTACATCCCACACGACCAGAGTCGTTTGCTGGGAAGAACTCGCTCTTGATGCCCGCCAGTTTCATCGTCACGATACTGAGTGCAAAGAACACGATACAGCCGATGATGACGGTCCAACGATGGCGTGTTGCCCAAGAGATACGACGCTCGTACCAGTCGTCCAGTTTGTCAAGCACATGCTGGATAGGTCCATACACCACTTTGACGAACTTGCTCTGCTTCTTCTTCAACTTCAGCATCTGCGAACAAAGCATAGGGGTAAACGAAAGTGCAGAAGTCGTTGATACGGTCATGATGACACACATCATCCAACCCAACTGACGGAACAAGACTCCCGTCATACCTGCCACCATGGTCAGCGGGAAGAACACCGCAATCATGGTCAGCGTAGAAGCGATAACGGAGATAGCCACCTCGTTGGTTGCATGGATAGCAGCCTGCTTCGGGTCTGAACCACGTTCGATATGGGTCGTGACGTTCTCCAACACCACAATCGCATCGTCGACCACGCTACCGATTGCGATAGAGAGACACGACAGCGAAACGATGTTGAACGAACCACCTGTTGCATACAGATAGATGAACGAAGCAATCAACGACATTGGGATGGTGATAGCGATGATGACTGTCGCACGCCAACGTCCCAAGAACACAAACACCACGATGACCACGAACAGCATCGCGTATGCAATAGTCTCTGTAAGTGATTTTACGGTGTTGGTGATGTTATCCGACGTGTTGACAATCACACCCAGGTTCACATCCGAAGGAAGGTTCTTACGCAGGGTTGGCAGCATGTCCATCACACGGTCAGAGATTGCCACAGAGTTAGCACCACTCTGCTTCTGGACGATGATCATCGCACCCTGTACACCATTCGTGAAGGTACGCTGAGCACGTTCCTCGACATCATCGACGATACGAGCCACATCACGCAAGTAAACGATGGCACCATCGTGCTGACCTACTACCACGTTGTACATCTCAGATGGGTCGTTGAACTCACCCTCGACACGCACGATATAGGTCTGGGTACCGATATCCACCGTACCACCCGTAGCGTTCATGTTTTCTGCTGCGATGGCCGAACTGATCTGAGCAGCACTCAATCCGTAGGCCTCCATTTTCTGGGCATCCAGATAGATGTTGATTTCACGCTCCGGAGCACCCATTATGGACACAGAACCTACTCCGTCGACACGCGCCAACGGGTTGGCCACATATTCATCCAATATCTTATACAATGCCTTCTGACTCTCGTGTGCCTGAGCCGAAAGCAACAGAATAGGCATCATGTCGCTCGAGAACTTGAACAGCACGGGCTGGTTCGCATCCTTCGGGAGTGAGTTCGACACCATATCCAACTTGTCGCGCACGTCGTTCGTCAACTCATCGATACTATAACCATATTCAAACTCAAGGGTCACGACAGACACGTTGTCTCGTGAGTTCGACGTGATATGCTTCAGGTGCTCAATCGAGTTGAGCGTATTCTCAAGCGGACGCGTCAAGTTATTCTCTATATCATTTGCCGATGCTCCGTTGTAGTAGGTCATCACCATGATGGTGTTCGTATCGATGTCCGGGAACAGGTCGATAGGCAACTTGAGTGCAGAGAATACACCCAGGATGATGATTGCAATGAAGCAAAGGCTTGTCATTATCGGGCGTTTCACCGCCCCTTCGTATAGACTCATCTTCTCATTTACTATTTACGGGGCTTTCGCCCATTTACCATTTACAATTTAAATATTTAGTTGTGAGTGGTGAGAGGTGAGAGGTGAGAGAAATGTTCGCAGATGTTAACGCCCTGTGGTATCCTCTTACCTCATACTCCTTACCTCTTACCTCTTATTTCACTACCGTCACTTCACGTCCATTAGCCAGACGAGCCATACCTGCCACAACAACTTGTGCACCAGGCTCTACCCCACTCTTCACCTCATACTGCTCACCCATGTGGCGACCCAGTTCCACCTTGTCGTAGCTTACCTTTCCGTCCTTGTAAGTATAGACATAACGGTCACCTGCACCTACCTGCTTCACGATGGCCATATCTGGAACCATCACACGCTCAATCTCCTCGAAGCTGATGGTAGCACGGGCAAACATACCTGGACGCACCTTCTGGTTAGAGTTAGAAACCGTCACCTCAACAGGGAAAGTGTGAGTGGTCTTGTCAATCGTAGGATACTTGATTGACACCTTTCCAGCAAACACATCACCTTCGTAGGCATCAAGCGATACTTCAACAGGCTGACCCACTACCACGTTCTTGTAGTAAACCTCCGAAACATTGATGATGAGTTTCACCGGGTTCAGCTGCTCAACCGTGAGGATAGGAGTACCAGAATACATGTCACCATTGTCGTAGTTGCGAGCCGTAACCACACCACTGATTGGAGCAGTCAGCTGGGTGTTCTGCACCAACTGAGCATACTGGGTAGAGAGCACGTCGAGCTGCGTCTTTGCATTGTCGTACTCAGCCTTTGAAGCACCTCCTACGCTGTAGAGCTGGCTTGTGCGGTTGAATTCCACCTTCTGGTTTTCAATCTGCAGCTTCAACTGACGAAGATTCGATGCATCGAGCTGCACCAGCACCTGACCTTTGCGGACCTGATCACCCACTTCCACAAAGATCTTCTCAATACGATAAGGGGTGTTAGGTGCAATGTTGTTCTTCACATCGCTCTCCACTGTAGCTGTGTAAGTCTCAATCTGAGGCACAAGACTCGTCACAACGTCAGCAATCTTCACTTCAGGCTTTGCGTCTTCTTTTTTCTTTTCTTCCTTCTGCTCGCCACATGCACCAAACATCAGGCAAGCAGCCAAAGCCATTGATACAAATACAATTCTCTTCATCTATTTATTTACTATTTAATTATTTATTTACAATTTTTACATTAGTGGTGAGTGGTGAGAGGTTAGAGGTGAGAGAATACCATAGGATGTTAACACCAGCAATCATTCCTCTTACCTCTTGCTCCTTACCTCTTACCTCCTAACTTTACCGCAGGTAAGTCTCTCTTCCCAACGTATAATCCAGCTCTGCCTTGTTGCGCAGATAGTCGTAAATCGACTGGTTATATGTCAGCTGAGCCTGAGTCAGAGCCACCTCGCTCTGGTTCAGTTCCAGAATCGTGCCACGACCCACATCATAGCGAGTTTTTGCTATCGAGAGCGCCTTGTTAGCCTTTGTGATGGCCTCCTTGTTGCTGTTCACCTGAGCGATGCTCGAAGCCATGTTGTGCACATAGTTCTGTGCAGCCATCGCAAGCTGACGCTGAGTGTTCACGCGCGTATCCTCCAATTCCGAAATCTGCAATTTCGTTGATTTCAGTTTCGTCCAGTTCGAAGCCCTGAAGATTGGGATGCTTACACCAATTGAGAACGAAGCAGAAGGCGACCAGTTGTAGTTCCAGATGTTCCAGTTATTGTTATAGAGCGACTGATACTGACCCGTCAGCGTGAAGGCGACAGTAGGCATGAAGCTCGTACGCTGAATCTTCAGCGAACGCTCCAGCTTCGTGCGGTTCATGTCCAACTGACGAATCGTAGAGTTGTTCTCCAAGGCAGACTCACCAGTGTTGATATCGGCCAACTTCAGGTCGTTCTCATAGTTCTCAAGCTTGTCGTCAAGCACGAGCTTCACATCTGTAGTGATGCCCATCAGCACCTTCAGTTGCAGTTCTGCGAGGGTGAGACCCGTCTGCGCACTTACCAGACTCGAGTTCATCGAACGCATCTGCACCTCAGCGGTGATCTTGTCATATTCGCTCACACGACCCACATCGTACTTCGAACAGATTACGTCGTAGTTCTCTTTGCTGATATCATAACTCTGCTGCATCACCTTGTACGAATCCTGAGCCAGCAACATCTGGTAATAAGCCTTTGTCACCTGGTTGATCAGGTCCAGACGCGAACCACGCGCCTTCTCCTGAGCCAGTTTGATGTCGTCCTTCGTCAGTTTCATGTTCTGATAGACAGCAGGAGCAAACAAAGGCACACTCAGCGTACCAGCCAAAGCAGCGGTGTTCGTATCGTCCTTACCCATCTTGAACTTGTTGCCACCAAGGTTCATTTCAGCAGCTAACAATGTATGTTGGATACTCGCCGTAGCCGAGACCTCAGGCAACAACGCCTGCCAAGCCTCAGTGTCGGCAATACGTTTCAACTCAATATCCTTATCAGCCACCCTGATTGTCGGATTCTCCGCCAATGCGATGTCAATAGCTTTCTGAAGGGTGATATCGATTTGCTGTGCACTCATTCCAGCCACAGCAAGCAACACACCTAAAACTAAAAGCATTCTTTTACCTTTCATCTTCTCTAACTCTTAATTCTTAACTCTTAACTTTTAACTCTTAACTTCTAACTCTTAACTCTTACCTCTTAATTCTTAACTCTTAATTCTTAACTCTTAACTCTTAATTCTTAACTCTTACCTCTTAACTCTTACCTCTTAATTCTTAACTCTTAACTCTTACCTCTTAATTCTTACCTCTTAATTCTTAACTCTTAATTCTTAACTCTTAATTCTTAACTCCTCACTCTTCACTTTATTCCGTGCCGAAGGCACATTTGAGTTGCAAAGTTACGAGTTTTTCACGTTATACACAAACATTATCCCCATAAAAGCAACAGATTCCGACCAATCGGACAAAAAAACTAGAAATTTTCCCTATTCTATGACACATCACTCGACTAATATTTAACAAAACGGAGCAAACTAATTAAAGTTGAGAGTTTATGGCCTACCCCCCGCTTTGTCGCCTGGTTCAAATATTACTCTGATCTCATCTTCTTACCATCGTTTAAGGTATTAATAAGAATTAAGAGTTAAGAGGTAAGAAATATAAGGTAGAAATGTGGTTTGAAGGGGTCAAAAACTCTCCAAACCACTTAAAGATTAACGTATTTAACATTATTAAACTTGGCAAAACCGATAAACAACTGAAATGTTTAGGCTACATAATAAGAGACAACGAGATAGGCAGAGAGTTCGGTGAGCAGGAAGAGGGCACCACAACAATCGCCTGTGTAACCTCGCAGTCGTCGCCAGATGAAGAGGTAGAGGAAAAACATTGTCAGACAAGGCAAGAAGATGAGTGCAATCCATTCTATTCGGCCTTGCATCCACCAGAGGTAGATGCCGATTAAGTGCAGTTATGCACACCTTTACGGGCGACTCTTTTCTGAATCACGATGCAAAGATACACTTTTTGTTTCTATCCACCAAATATTTCTGAGAGAAAGTGACAATGAATAAAAAAGGAGTATGACTCTTTGGATGTCACTCTGTCCCTTTAACAAACAACGAAAGCCTCAACGAGGCGACATATCTCAGGAACCTTGAACTTGGAACCTGAAACTTGGAACTCCAATACCTGAATGGGCGACAGAGTATTACAGCAAACGGACAAGGAGCAATCCCTGTCCGTTGTTGCTGTTTGTGGAAGTGAGAAAAAAACAAATGCAATTTGCAATTTTGCAATATTAATAATACGAAGGTTAGCCTTAACACTTCAAATACGAACGTAATTCATGCTTAATGGATGCAATTGTTTTATCATAGTTGTCAATAAAATAGTCACTCCATATTGGATTGATTGCAATATTTTCTTGAACTTCAAAAGTTTTTTTTAACAAAATGCCGAAATTCTCAACAAACAACCTATGACAGTTTCCCAAAACAAACCATTATTTTATTGCATTGGTCTTTTTAACGTACCAATGTTCGTACAACTCGTCTTGCGGATGTTCTTCGTTGCGACGACGGATATACGCATCTGCTCTCCGACGGGTATGGAAAACCTTGATGAGGTAGTCGCTTCCATCGCCCGTCTCATGACATCTCACCTCGTAAACAATACTCATTTGTCGTTAATATGTTCGAAGCATTCGTGATACTGTATGGCCAACTGCTTGTAGTATTCCACGGTGGCGACGCTGGAAGTGTCGGCGCGCATGATTTCGTAGTAGTGGTGCGACATTCCCGGTTCAACGCCCGTCTTCTCGTGAATGTAATTATAGAGGTCATCACCTATGGTGCTGCGAACGATAGCCTCTTCTTGAGCAGCATAGAACATACCGTAGGTCTTCACCTGCACCTCAGTCATCAGCTTTTCAAACTGCAGGTTGATGATATCGCCCCAGTAGCCGTAGTCGCTGGTCTGATGCTTGTAGCGTCCGAAGAAACCTCGCTCCTTAGTGGTCGCAACAAGATCATCGATGACGGGTTTGATCTCTGTGCTGTCCCAACCTGCTATGATGGTGGTGCGTGCCAGGTCCTTCAGGTCGTAAGGCCGGCAGTTGTCGGTTTTGCACTTTCGTGTGGCACTTTCACGAGTCTTGTAGTTGATTTCTGTCACACATCCGTTGTAGCGTGCGGCCACTTCCTTGGCAATGGCTTCTGTTTGGGGACCATAGGCTTGCGCATCGGCCAATGCCGCTGTCATCTCTTGCTCAAACAGTTCCTCTTCAGTAGGGTTGTCATCATTGGATGAACAGGATGTTATGCCCACCATTCCACTGATTACAAGGAGGGTGGCGAGCAGCAGATTAAGATACTTCTTCATATTTCTCTATTGTTTTAATATTTATTTTATTTATGTTTTCTACTTCTTCATCTTCACGGTAATCTCATAATACTTTCCGTTTACGAAAGTGATCTTGGACTTAGTATAGGAATAGGTGCCATTGGTACAGGTTGCGGTAAGCGTGACATCCTGTTCACTAAAGCCTGGAATCGCCACATAGAGCACACCATTACCATTGGTGGTATAGGTGGCGTCTGGGATGCTGGTCAACGATAAGCTTTCTTCACCATATTGGATGGTCAGCGCCGTTGGATTCAGCAAGGTGGTTCCATCAGACTGTTTGAGCGTAAACTTCACAATAGCCTGCTGATTTACGAACGTCACAGGTGAGGTTCCTAACACTTTATCTGCTTTGATGTCCACCTGCACTTCTTCAGCTCTTGCATAGTCGTACTTCGCAGCAATATCTAACAGCGTTCCTATCTGACCTGTATAATCCAAAAGATAAGGCCGGGGGAACTGAAGGTTCACTTTATGAGGAGTACCGATAGCCTCATCAATAGATGAATACGTCCAACCTGTCGGGAGACTGATAGTTCCATTTAGCCGTGTGGTTGTTCCTGCTGACTGAGGCTGGATAGAGCCTTCGAACCAGAAATAATCACCACCTACCAACTTGCCTTGCACATACACTTGTTCTGTGGTTGCCCACGAAGCATTGAGCGTGCTGCCAGTAAGTGTCAGGGCACGGGTATTAGCATGAACGGCGGCTTCATTCGCGCCTTTCGTGGCATCTATGGTCATGGTGTATGTCCTATAGACCTGTTCTGTATTACTATCATCTGACGAGCAGGCTGTCAGTACAAGACCTGCTGTCAGCATCAAACCGAAATAAATATTCTTCATCATATTTTTCTCCTTATTCTGAATCCCACTCTTGTGTTATTGCGTCTCCATAATTACTACGCGAAGCTTCCACGCCACTACCTGTTAATATCTGTTGCCTGTTAAGCAATTCAATAACCTTTATTGACGGTTTCTCATAAACTTTCTTGTTCATAGTCACTTATTAGGTTTAACGAATTCAGGTTGATAAATGCCACCCGTGCCTGTCGGAGCCACTGAGGCATCAAACGTCGTCCAAGCAGTGGTGAAGATGCGATGCAGTTGTTCGCAGTAGTACGACAGTTCCACCGCTACGCCCGCATCATTGCTGGCAACCGTCAGCGGAGCCACCCAACCATCTCCCACTTGCCGAGGAGCTGTCACCGCACGCACTTCCCCTCCGATGGTGGCACAGAGCAAGTCAGCCTCCGACACATACTTAGTCAGCGTGTCCTGCAGCTGCACCTGCACGTTCATAACTTGCTCGAAGAGGTCGTAGTTAGGAGCCTGCCAGTTGGGACGGACATCTGTACCCACAGAAATCTCTGAGGGCTGAGGCGGGTTGTTCGAATCGTTGTCGTCCGAGGAGCAGCCCCACGCCACGATGGCGAGGGCTGCTAATGCTAATATACTCTTTTTCATTATCATCTATTATTATCAATTATCAATTCTCAATTACTTAACCACGACTGCCTTACCGTTGTAGATATAGACACCGCTCTGCGATGGCTTCTTGCCAATCAGGATACCGCTCACCGTGTACCACTTGCCGTCGTTCGGCATCTGGTCGATGGCAGTGAAGTTGATGGCGGTCGGCTCGTCAGGCGTACCAATCACCTTGTTGGGTGCATAGCTGATGGAGCTGCCCGTCATGGCGATGGTCTCACCATCACGTTCAATCACGAAACTCAGGTTTCCGCTTTCCATCTCGTCGCTGCCAATGTTCAGGTAGTAGTTCTGTTCTTCATCAGCAACAGCCTCTGCCAGACGCTCGGCACCGCCATAAACCACCAGCTTGTCGCCAGCTTCCGTCTCGACGCCCTCCACAGCAGCCACGATGTTCATGGTCGTCGCTGTTCTTACGACGCGCCTTGGTGCGTTACTTTCACTGGTGTTGCTGTAGCGTGAGTCAAAGACGTACAGAGGATACAGGAACTGAACTTCGCTGTCGGCCTGCCGCTTGATCATGTAGCCCTTGCCGGCCTCCAGATATTGCAAGTTGCCTTTCCAAACCAGTCCTGTGGCAGTCTGGCTGGCGATGGCAAATCCGTCCTGCGACTTCACCACGTCGCCCACCTGAGCCTGCTCCAGATAGTCAGCCAATGCCTGAGAGATAGGCAGGTTGATCGTTGAGTTATAGCCCACGCGGTTCCAGTTTTTATGGACAGTGATGTAGCGGCGAGCAAACTCACCCTCCAGATAGACGGTCTTGTCGCTCTTCGAGTAGATGCTGTACATCTGTCTTGGATCGACGGTGAACGGCTCATCCTCGTTATCCCACTTCAGATAGACGTTACCATTCTTGTCACTGTTAGCACGGCATGTGTACTCCGCAGTCTTCGTGCCGTTGACAACCAAGATCTTGTCACCAGCCTCCCACTTCGACAGACCGTTCAGGAACGATCCGAGGGTCGCATCCTTCTTTGGAATCACGTAGAAGCTCACCCAGTTCCATCCACTCTTCAGTTTCAGCGTCTGCACGGAGTTGTAGCTATTCTTCAGCACTACGGGGTTAACATCAGAACCTATGATGGCATCCTGCTGGAAACTATAGATTGTGCTGTCGGCTGGAATCAAGCTGTAAACATTGCCTGATGAAGCGTCAAAGAAGCGGAAGTTCAGCGTGGGCCCTGTGCCGTTAGGATTCTTGTAGCCATAGATGGTCAGGTAAGCCAGTGCCTCGTTGGCGTTGGCATTGTCGTTGACCTCAATATGAGCCACACCCAGAACCTGCTGTTTATCGTCGAACGCAGCCAGGATGTCCTCGTTCGAGTTAGCCACCACACCGTCAATCTTCACACGAGCCACCATCATCATCGTCTGGTTAGCCTGTTTCAGGTCGTCTCTAACAGCCCATGCGGGTTCGTCACCGCGTACACGCAACGTGATAGGCAGTGGTTCGGATATCGTATTGTCTCCAATCAGAGCTATCTGCTCGTTATACGTACCGATATTGATATAGTTGCTGACGGTGAAGGTAATCTTCTGCTCGTCCAGTGCGTCGATCACGCCCTGCGTCTGCGAAGCCGAGATCCACTGTGGCAGGTCAGTCAGGCTGAAGTTTTGCTTCACGCCGCTCAGGTTCCTGACGGTCGCCTCGAAGGTCAGTCCGTTGCCATAATAGACATCCTTCTCTATTCGCTTCACATCCCAGCGCAGCGGGTTGCGATACACGAAGAGGTTCAGCGTGACGGGCGATGCCATCAGGTTGCCCTGCAGGTCGGGCACCTCCTTCACGGTGACGTAGATGTTGGTCTTCTCCACCATGTAGTCAGGTTCATTGACATTCATATACAACTCGTTGTCGTTAGCCACATAGCTGTATCTCAGGTTATCCAGTTGGGCATTGCCTACCATCGGTGCATAGAAGTCGCGTGCAGCCAATGCCTTGACTTCTTCGTCAGCCACCAGTGTGTCGCGTCGTGCCAAAAGAATACCTTGCGAGTCAGTATAGCGTTTCATGCTGATGCCCGTAGGCTCCAGATGCTGCGTATTGTCATCCATCTTCTCCGAGCGTCCGAAGTCCAGATAAGCCTTCAGGGCAGTCATCGTAGCGATTGGCGTGTGGTTCGAGAACTCCTTGATGAGGTTCAGTGGCAGCACGCTCTCATACATACCCACCTCGTCGATGTGTCCCTTCATCACGTTCGTTGGCGTGTTCTTGTCCACATAAGTGGCACCCAGGGCAATGTGGTCACCCACGATACCGCCTATGCTGTCAGCAGGGAATGACTCCACGAGTGTCTTGTCCACATACACGTTGCTGACGTTCTGCGAGCGGGATACCGTCATGGCGAAGTGGTGCCAGCTGCCTTCTGATACGAAGGTCGATATTTTCCTCTCGAAGCCCTGCGAACGCACATAGAGTGTACTGTCTTTTATACCGATATTGAGCTGGTCGGCCTGACCGTATTTGGCCTCACCGTTAGACAGCAGTGTAGCGTTCCCGTCGTTGGTGCGGAACCAGAAAGTCAGCGTGTAATCGTGATCCTTGGTTCTGGTGAACTTCTCGGGTTTCAGGCGCAGACCCTTGTCGCCCTTGATTTCCATCGCAATGCCGGCAGGTCGCTTCCAGCTGGTGCCTACCAACATGAGGTCCATGCTGCCCGGAGCCTTGTCGTAGCCCCAGTTGCCATCGCCTTCATTCAGCGGATAGTAATCCAGCAGACCAGTCTCGTAGCCCGTCAGTTTCTTCTGACTGTAGCTGGAGAGTTCGCCGCCCGTCATGGCGCGGTTCCACAGGCGGAACTCCAGCATCTCACCCTTATACAGAATATCGCGGGTATAGTCTAAGTCCGTACCTAATACAAGACCCGATGAAGCGCCTTCATATCGTTTGCTCAGCTGCTTGCTGCCGATAGGCATGCTGCCGTCGAAGAACTTCACGGTTGTATTCTCACCACTCTGGTCAAGCACGTATGCCACCTGATGCAGCATATTATTAAATGACACGGTGGCGTCTGATTCCACGGTCTCGCCGTTGATGGTAGCCGAGAGCTTGCGGTCGGCAGTCAGTCCGAAGCGCATGTTCTTCGCGTCATCACCATGCGTGAAGACCGTCATCTCGCGCTGGTCGGCGGCAGGGTTCAGCATGATATCTACGGTGAAGCTCTTGCCCTTCAGGTTGCGTTCGCCCTGCGTGCTTGCCACCGCATTGCCGTCGAAGCTCAGCGCAGTTGATGTCGTGATGTCGTCGCTCAACCGCGTGCCTAATACCTCGAAGTTGTTGATTTCACTCAGATAGTTGCCGGCAATCGGTTCAGAGAACTTGATCTTGATGTCGTCGCCGATACCCAAGATGCCGTTGGTTGGTTCTGGCGTTCCGAAGGCTACAGGCCTGCGGGTGTCCTTAATACCCGTCAGGATTGGCGAGCTGCCTGTCAGGAATCCGTTGCCGTGACGACAGTAGCTCACTGCCCTCAGGTCGTAGCGCTGTTCGATTTCGCGAGGATTGGTCTCACCATAGAACCTTGCCACGATGATGCCATCACTCGGTATGGTGTCGGTGACACCGCTGGACTTAGCCATCAGTTCCTTGTCGTTATAGTACGAGCAGACGTTCACCCAGTCCTTGTCGCCCTGCGTCGTCAGCTTATACTGCAACTCGATGTGGTCGAAGCCGCGATAGTTGGTGTCGAAGCCGTCGATGCGTACGGGCATGTACCATGACTCTTGCTTGCCGTCGTACGGACTATCGGTGTTCATCACCCAGTTATAGCTGGGCGAGCTCACATTCACCTTACCTGCCGTGGGCACGAAGTGTGCCGAGAACTTGCATTCGAATACGCGGCTGGCATCTTCAGGATCGTACAGACACAGCGTCAGGTCGTTATAGTCGAACTCCTTGCCTGCCCATACCTCAATCTGTTTGGTGAATACCGACACCTCGTTATTTTTGTCGCGACAGGGGTACATAATGAGGTTCACACCCTGCGAGTTCATCGGGGTACCGTCTATCAGCACCTTGGCACCATTGGGGTTGCTGCTCCCCAGCAGGTAGTAGTTGAAGATGAGCGAAGCTCGCTCCGGATAGTCGCTCTCGTTAGCCATGTGCAGCGTGAAGCGGGCTGGCTCGTCGAACGGCACGTTGCTCACCACCGGCTCGTCAATCCAAATGCGGGGCTTGTCGGCAGGGATGGTGGCGGCATCCAGTACGGTACCGGGCTGATACCACTTCGTCACGCGTTCACCCTCGTACGGTTCGCAGGTCACACCGGCACGGGTGCGGAATACAAAGTTAGAATAGACTGCCGTCGTATCCTGTACCCAGCTCAAGCCACCTGTGCTGCCCAGACGTCCGTTGCGCACGTCGTCGAGCACATCTTCAGTCAACTGGTAGAACTGGTTTTGGTCTTTGTTATATGTGTATTGCGTCTCCGTACGATAGACATCCACCATCAGGCTCGACTTGCTTGATGCCGACAGCGTGAAGCCCGTCTTCTTGGAGTAAGTCTCAGAGGTCGTGAACTTGTCGTTGAAGTTGACCGCAATGATAGGCAGGAAGGAAATCTCAGTGCTAGCTTCTCCGAATTTAATATATACACTTGTTCGTGTCACGCCCTTTTCATCATCATTAATCTTATAGTTGCCTCCTTCAATCGTTGATACGGAAGCTTTACCACTTGTCATCGCAGCCTCTATAGTCTTCATCAGCGGTTCGAAGACTCCACCTAAAACGCCAAGGTTTCCAAAGCCAGACAATAGTGGGTAGCGTAAATAGCGTGAGCCATTCGTGACAGTGCTGAAGTTCTCGCTGTACTGGATATTGGCAGCACCGTCAAAGTCGTAGCGCTTCACCAGATTTCTATCCAGAACGCTGAGCTTTTCCTGCTCGTTCTTGGCCAGCATGCTAATCCAGGCATACATCTCCTGGTTGAGGGCGCTGATGCTGTCGTTTTTCATGGTTTGTCCCTCAGGATAGAAAGGTGTGTAAAAGCCCTTCAAACCATAGTTCTCATCGTTGGCATCCACCGTGCTGACGTAAGTCGTATAGCCACGCTGGTTGGCAAGCGCCTGGGCATAGCTGTCGGCAGTGCCCTTGGGCAGCAGCAGCGAGTTGCGAATCTTCATCAGGTCGGGCAGCAGCTCGTTCTCAATGTAGTGCTGGGTATGGATGAAGGTGGACTTCACCGCTGGATAGACCTGCATCACCTCGTCGCGCACCAGATAGACAGGCTTGCCAGTGATGTCGGTTCCCGTAGCCAGCACCTTGGTCGTACCGTCGGGCACCTTTATCTTACCCGTGTTGCCGTCCTTGTCAGTCATCTCGAACGTACCGCCGCCATGCTGCTTCACAATCTGGTACATGCTGTCGGGAATGACGCGCACGGCCATGGCGTCTTCGAAGACCACATTCTCCGTCGTACCGATGAAGATGTCGGCCTTGCCGCCAACCCACTTCTTGCCGCTCGATGTCTGGATGCGCTCGGTGACGTCCATATTGTAGTTATAGGACCACGTCATGTTGAAGTTGGTCTCAAGTTTAAGGTTAAGACCATTCTCAACGTTGCTGGTCTGTATCGTTCCTGCAGTGCTTCCTTGTCCTTGAGGCGCAGCAATCACACCATTATAGATGGTAGCAGCCTTACCCGTCTTCGATTTAAGGGAAAATCCCAATGTGGCACCTAACTCCCAATTGTAGCCATAGCTCAGCTTGGTGCCGGCCTCAATGTAGGCAGAACTGCCGCCGCCTGGCGGGTCGCGCAGGATGTCGAAGAGTTGGGGTATTCCTGCCACGACTGCCTTACGGCCCTGTGACTTGGCTCTGGTAGCCATCACATAGCCTTGCAGAATCTTGCCGTTGAAGGGCTTGATGTCGAAGAACGAGTTGTCGTACTCCAGCGTGATGCTGACGCTCTTCAGCGCATGGTCACCCTCCATGGTGAAGGTGGTGTTGTCGGGCGTGAAGATATAGGACGCACCACCCTGCTCGTCGAGGTCGCACTCCCATTGTGCCGTCTTCGAGTCGGTGGTCAGCGCATTCTGAATCTTGACCTTACCGCCACTGAGGTTCACGATGTCCGCCTCGCCGTTTATCTTGTTGTTCCAATAATATTTCTCACAGGCCTGCAAAATCCATCCGTAGGGTGAGCCAGCCATGAAGACCGGATAGTCGAAGGCATAGATGTCGTCCATTCTTGTGGCGTCCTCCTTGTTCTTCTGCTGGTACCAGATGGTCATCTCTGCCTTGTTGCCGATATTGTCGCTGGCTGTCAGCTTCTTCACACCAAAGTATTTCTCGCCGCCTGCATTATACTGGGTGACTTCCACCGTGGGCGCGGCATGATAGATGCGGCTGTACTCGCAGGTGTCGCCCATGACGTTGAACGACAGGTCAACGGTCTCGCCTACCTTGCCTTGCTGGAACAAGGAGGCATAGCCTTCGCCCGACACTTCTATCACCTTGTACTTGGCAGGGTGAAGCATCACCTGGTATTCGCCCGTCTTTGCGTCGGGACGGATGGTCAGCATGTGGCGGGTGACATCCACTCGTGTCGTGTCCCCTTCGCCAGCACCGAAGACATTCTTGTAAGAGGCACTCTTCACCGTCTCGTCATCCTGCTTGCGGATGAGGTAAGAGACGTTGTCGCCCTCCAGCTGCATCACAATCTTGATAGAGTCGCCCAGGTTGTTCTTTGACAGGCTCTTGCCCAAGGGCTTGCTGCCCTGCACGTCGCCACCCACCACGCGACCGCGCAGCATGACGGTGGTAGAGTCCCAGAAGCACACGCCTGCTACATTCGTATTGAAATTGTAGTCAAAGCGCTGCTCCGGATCTGTGGCATCATGGTTCTCCAAGAAACCGTCGTTGGCAAACTTGTGACCTTTCTTCACCACCTGCACCTTGTGCTTACCCTTGGGTATGCTCAGGGTGAAGGCACCCTGCGTGTCGGTCGTGATGAGATGCTGGCTGGCATCGTGAATCAACTCTCCGTCGAGCTTGAACGATGCACCAGACACAGGCATCGAGGTGTCGCGGTAGTACACATTGCCTGACAGCACATAGTAGGTGTCCATGTAGAAATTGAAGTCCTTCGACCAGTTGGAATTCTGTCCGAAGTTGACTATGCCATCGGCCTGTCCGTTGGGACTGGTATAGGAGCCTCGGTCGCCCGGCGTGGCAACCCATACACGGTAGTTGCCGTTGGTGTTGCCGTTCGCATCAACCTGGAAGGGCAGTCCGCGGAACACATAGTAACCCGTGTCGTCGGATATAGTCTTATAGTAAGCATCGGCTCCAGGTATCGTTACACCTTTCACAGGCTCACAATAGACGGTGTCTCCTGCAAGGGCTGTGCCGTCGGCCAGTCGCAGGTAACCTTCAATCATACCTGTGGTCTCACAGGCACCCGTGCAGGTCATGCTCTCGATGTTGGTGCCCTCACACTGATAGACGCTCTCCACGCGGTAGTCGTACACCTGCTGCACGAGCACGGTCTTGTCCTCGTAGGACAGCAAATCCAGGTTGGTGGCGATGGTATCGGTCCAAGCGGCATTGGAATTGTCGGTATGTTTACGGCGCAGCACACGGAAGAAGTCGTGATCGCCACCGGTCGTCGCCCATTTCAGCTCCACGCTGCTCTGCTTCTTCGCGGCTTCGAGCTTGGTGATGCGGTTGCCGTTCTGGAAACGGTAGTTAGCCAGGTCGCCAGTCTCTGTCTTGCTGACAGCATAGACGGCTGTATCCTTCTCAAAGCCCGCAATCTTCAGAGGTGACTTGGCGCGAATAATCAACAGGTCGAAGGAGTAGTCCACGCACTTGCGCGTCAGCTCCTGCCTAAACTGATGCTTCTCCAGGGCTTCCTTGTTGTCTGACAAGTCCACGATTTTGCTTTCCACGCCCTTCTCACCGTGCATGTTGATGCGCAACTGCATCTTGGCACGCTTGTCCCAGACAGTGCTACCGTAGAGGCTACCCTCGGTACGTTCGAATTGGGGTACAAGGGTGCTGCCTGCTATCTGCCACTTGTCGCCTAACTTCGAGAGCAGGTCGGCATCGGTAAGCTTATATGTAAATATTCCCTGACCAATGGACTTGGCTTCCATCTTCGGAACCACCATGCCGCCTTCCTCAGTCCAATTACCACCTAACTTCGTTATCAGCGTTTGGTTCGACAATTTACCGGCATTGCGGTTGTTGCTGTTCACTGTCGACCAGTCATGCGTGCTATAGTTCGTGTTGTCACACGCATAGGGCTGGATCGCAGTCATACTCCCTACAATATAGAAAACGTAGAAGGCCATTTGGAGGTTCGAAATATTGTTATAGGCACCATTCTCATAGCAACGGTATATAGTCCAATTGTCAGCCGTAGTCGCGTCGGAATAACAAATGAAGGGAGCGGCGTAGGAGTCATTCGAATTGGAGGCTGTAATGGTACCGTCAAACAGGCAGTTGGACATGTGAGCATTGGAACTTCCTGCATTCTGGATAAACCCGGAGGCTTTGCAGTTTTTGGAAGTATCAGTAATGTTGGCAGATACGCGGACATGTATCACATTGAAATTTCCCGAAGTACGAACAGACTTCACCAAACCTGCCGGATTATCACCACGAATAGAACCCGCGATATGAAGATCGTGGATCGTCGCTGAGCCAGCGTAGGCGAACGGGGCAGGTGCGCCTCCCTTAGAAGCATCGATATTGCAATTGATGGTGTGACCATTGCCATTGAAGAGGCCGGAATAGGGGTGTGCTTCCGTGCCTATTGACTCAGTGATGGTGATGTCGGCATTCAAGATGGCGTTGACATCGCCGTTGCTTGCCTCCACTTTGTTTTTGAAGGCTATCCAATCGACAGCATTACAGATGATAAAGAACTCCTTGCCATCGATAGTCGTCGTCTCACTGCCGTCGTAGAGCTCGGAATAGTAGCAATTGATTAAATCCAACTCAATCTTATCCGTATTATAGCGGGCAAAGGTCCGACAGTTAGCCTGCTTGGTGCTAATCTGCGTAGGGTTGAAGTAACAATTTTTAAAACGTGGGTTGTTAATTGCCTCATCTATCCAACCAACGAATCCACCATTGCTGTGGCAGTAGTCGCCCGTAAAGCTGCCATCAAAGAGGCAATTATCAAAAGATATAGAGCCTTTATTAATCACGTGGGCAACAAAACCACCATTGGTGGCATTGCCATCGACAGAACTTTCAAGGGTAACAGAAGATTGACAGTTGTGGAACTCAATATCATATTCAGAATACAAATCGGCGCCTGCTACACCTACTATACCGCCACAGAATTTCGCGCTCGAACTGATAGTACCGGCAACTCTTAGGTTTTTGAACTTTGCTCTTTGAGCATAGCGGAAGGGAGCCGTATATTCTTGTGTACTCTTGTAATTGACGGTCAGCGTGTGGCCATTGCCATCGAAGGTGCCTCTGTAGGGATTGTCCGAGGTTCCTACCATGGTCTGACTCTCGTCGAGGTAGATGTCGGCGCCAAGGATGGCATTGAGATTATTCCGTCCGCTACCTTTCACCATAGCGGCAAAACGCTCCCAGTCGGCAGCCGAACGGATGATGAAACGGTTGTCGTTATCGTATTCTGGACCACTGAAGTTGAACGAGAAGTCCACATGGTGCTCATCGTCGTTCCAGATGCTGCGAGTAACCGTGGCATTGT
>JAFZYE010000026.1 GCA_017616445.1 Bacteroidaceae bacterium | reverse complement strand
GAAGTGGGCATGGGAAGTTCACTTACCGATGAACACATCGGGCGAATTCTGCAAAGCGACCAAAGGTTGCTTGTCATCTAAAAGGTATTTTTAATATTTTTTTCTCTTTAGAGCTTTTTTATTAATCAATTCTCAACACAGGATTTCACCAGTGAGCCTCCATTTTCCGAATTTCGTCACTATATACGGACTTTCGTCACTTTTGCCCCATTTCATCGTAAAGAAGTTACCTAAACACCGATTGCGGTCAAAGTGGTCAAGGTCAAAATGGTCAAAATGAGGTCGGAGAGTGGAAGCTCAGCTCACTATAATAATAAATATTCTATATTTATATTATAGTGCGGATTTTTACAAGCAGAAAAACGATTTTGACCAAAATGACCATGACCGTCGTGACCACGCCTCCCCAAATTTTTTTCGAAATAGTTATTAAAGAATTCGTAGACCGCACTCTCAATGTTGTATCTTTGTATCGTGAAAATCAAGCGTGATTTTTGCAGCCCCTAAGGGTAACAAAATTTTCCCTTAAGGGGACCCCCCGACCCCCTTTAGGGGGAGGAGAAAGAAGAACGGGAAACGAGATTGGCCAACTCCTAACTCCTAACTTCTAACTCCTAACTAACTTTACAATTCATGAACTAACTCTCAACTATGTACTATCAACTTTCAACTCTCAACTTTCAACTAATTAAGCGTGGCTTACGCCCAATTTGCGAGCGTTCTGCAATAAAAACGAGCTTTTAGGGCACTCTATTATGCATTATGCATTGTGAATTATGCATTATTTACTAACTTTGCACCCAGAAATGGTTTATGCATATCAAATAACTGATTAAATATGAAAAGAAGGATTTTACTCTTACTGACGACTTTGCTGCCTTTGGTGGCGAGTGCTTACGATGCAGAGATTGACGGCATCTTCTACAATTTCAATGGCGACGAGGCAGAAGTGACATGTGATGATGTGGATTATTCTAGTTATGAGGATGATGTAGTCGTGCCGGAATCGGTGACCTACAAGGGCAAGACTTATCAGGTGACGGCTATCGGCGACTTTGCATTCTGCGATTGCTGGAGTATGACATCGTGTACCCTGCCCAAGGGAATAAAGAGGATAGGTATGTTGGCATTCGAATGGTGCAGCTACTTGACGACAATCACCATACCTGAAAGCGTGACTACCATCGGTGATGCTGCTTTCAATGGAAGTGGTCTGACATCCATCTTCATTCCGAAAAATGTGACCAGCATCGGCATTGAGGCATTCGCGGATTGCACGGATCTGGGATCAATCGCGGTAGATGCAGCGAATAAGGTGTTTGACTCACGAGGCGACTGCGATGCCATCATCGAGACGGCAACAAACCGACTGATTGCGGGTTGCAACGGCACCGTCATCCCTGAGGACGTGACCTGCATCGGAGAATATGCATTCGCAGGAAGTGGGATAGAAACGCTCTTCATTCCTAAGAATGTGACCGCAATCGCAAAGAATGCGTTCCACTGTTTCTATAACTACGTGGAATCAATCGCGGTAGATACAGAGAATAAGGTGTTTGACTCACGCAACGACTGCAACGCCATCATCGAGACAGCTACCAAAAAGTTGATATTCGGTTGTAAGAACACTGTGATTCCTAATGGTGTGACCAGCATCGAAAGAGCTGCCTTCCATGGTTGTACAATGACCTCCTTCGACATCCCAGAGAGTGTGACCAGCATCGGAGATATAGCATTTGAATTTTGTTGGAAACTGACCGAAATCAACCTGTCAAAGGGCTTGAAAGAAATCGGTGCAAGTGCATTCGAGAATTGCGACGGTCTGAAGACCATCACCCTTCCCGAAGGCCTCACCTCGATTGGAGAAAACGCATTCGCCAGATGTGCAAACCTGACCGGAATCGTCATTCCCAAGAGTGTGACAAAATTGGGAACAACTCCTTTCCTTCAGTGCCCTAAACTCGATGTAATAAAGGTAGAAGAGGGAAATACGGTGTACGACTCGCGTAACGACTGCAACGCCATCATCGAGACAGCTACCAACCGACTGATTGAGGGCTGCAATGGTACGGTCATCCCAGAGGACGTAACCAGCATCGCTGCCCGCTCGTTCTTTGATTGTAGGACTCTTCCATCCATCACCATTCCGAAGGACGTGACCGTCATCGAGGATGGTACGTTCTACTACTTAGACGCACTGACATCGATCACCATCCCAGAGGGCGTGACGGACATTAATTATCGCGGAATCTATTGCTGCATGAATTTGGAACAGGTCAGCATTCCCAGTACAGTAACAAAAATCGGCGAAGGGGCCTTTGCCTACTGCGAAGTCCTGAAAGACGTGTACTGCTTTGCAGGGCAAGTGCCAGAGACAGGCAAAGGTGTTTTTAACAATACACCAATCGAAGATGCTACCCTCCATGTGCCGGCAGCAGCTATCGAGGCTTATCGCAAGGTAGCACCCTGGAACAATTTCGGAACCATCGTGGCACTGACAGCAACACCTGTGGAAAGCATCAGCAACGAGGCAGAGAACGCCCCCACAACCTACTACGACCTGCAAGGCCGTAAGGTGATGAACCCAACAAGGGGCATCTACCTGATGAACGGCAAAAAGGTGTTGGTGAAGTAAAATGGAAAATGTAGAATGTAAAATGTAGAATGTAGAATATTATTCAAATATCAATTATGAAACGACGTATTTTTATTTTACTGGCAACTATGCTGCCTTTGGTGGCGAGTGCTTACGATGCTGAGATTGACGGCATCTACTACAATTTCAATGGCGACGAGGCAGAAGTGACGTTCAAGGACTGGGACTTCTATTCGTATTCGGGCGATGTAGTCGTGCCGGAATCGGTGGAGTATAAGGGCAAGACATATCAGGTGACGGCCATCGGCGACTATGCATTCTCATATTGTGATGAATTGGCATCGTGTACCCTGCCAGAGGGCATAAAGAGTCTGGGAAAGATGTCGTTCGACAACTGCGACATCATGACTTCCATCAAACTGCCTGAGAGCCTGAAAAGCATCGGGGTAGCGGCATTCCTGGGGAGCGGACTGACAGCTGTCTGCATTCCGAAAGGTGTGACCTTCATCGCAGAAGAGGCTTTCGTATATTGCAATGATATGGCAACCATCACAGTGGACGGCGAAAACAAAGTTTACGACTCACGCAACGACTGCAGCGCCATCATCGAGACAGCTACAAACCGACTGATTGCCGGATGCAAGAACACAGTGATTCCTGACGGCGTGACGTGCATCGCTGAATATTCACTTGGAGGGGGAGGGATGACTTCTATCTTCATTCCCAAGAGTGTTACGGTAATAGAAAAGGATGCAATCACAGGTTGTCCCGATCTGGAATCAATCGTGGTAGATGCGGAGAATAAGGCGTATGAATCGCCTGACAACTGCAACGCCATCATCGAGAAGGCTACAAAGATGTTGGTTTTGGGATGCAAGAACACCGTGATTCCTAATGGAACGAAAGCCATTGGTGAATATGCCTTTGACTATTGTCTGGGCCTTACCTCTGTCACACTCCCCGAGACTGTGACCAGCATCGGCGAAGGTGCCTTCTACGAATGCGAAAACCTGACCGAAGTCAACCTGCCCAAGGATCTGAAGGAAATCGGCTTATTAGCTTTCGGCTATTGCGACAAACTGACCAGCATCAACTTGCCGGAAGGCCTCACTACCATCGACCCAAGCGCATTCGGCGGATGTTCTGGATTAACCGGCACCATCGTCATTCCCAAGAGTGTGACAAGCATCGGCGGGGCTGTTTTCTCCCAATGCTCTAAAATCAATTCATTAAAGGTAGAAGAGGGAAATACAGTGTACGACTCGCGCAACGACTGCAACGCCATCATCGAGACGGCTACGAACCGACTGATTGCGGGTTGCAATGGTACGGTCATCCCTGAGGACGTAACCAGCATCGCTCCCTTCTCGTTCTTTGAATGCCCGCAACTTACTTCTGTCACCATTCCGAAGGGCGTGACCACCATCGAGGTTGGTACGTTCTATTTCTGCGACGGGCTGACAACATTCACCATCCCTGAGGGCGTGACTGCCGTCGAAGATCGTGGCATCTACAGCTGCTGGGGACTGACATCGGTGAGCATCGCCAGCACTGTGACAGAACTCGACAAGGATGTCTTTGCTGATTGCAAATACTTGAAAGATGTGTACTGCTTTGCAGAGCAAGTGCCTGAGACAGAAGAAGGTGTTTTCAGAAAAACACCAATCGAAGAGGGTACCCTCCATGTGCCAGCCGCTGCACTCGAGGCTTATCGCACGACTGCACCTTGGAGCAGTTTCAAAACCATCGTAGCGTTGGAAGCAACACCTGTGGAGAGCATCAGCAAAGAAGCAGAGGACAGCATCACAACCTACTACGACTTGCAGGGCCGCAAGGTGATGAACCCAACAAGGGGCATCTACCTGATGAACGGCAAAAAGGTGTTGGTGAAGTAACTAACAACTCAACGCAAGAAAAAGGGAGCAAACTGCAAAAGTCTGCTCCCTTTTTTCGTCTTTATTCACTACTTATGCCAAAGTAGGAACGATGTTGGAAATGAGAATCAATACCAACAGACCGAGGATGGCATAAAGCTCCGGGAATACGGCAAGCACCATGGTAGTACCGAATGCCTTGTGACCGCCTCCGATGGCGCTGATACCATTGGCACATACCTTAGCCTGACGGATAGCTGAGAACAGAGCCACGAGACCGAGTGCAAGACCTGCACCGAAGATGGCTGAAGCCTGACCCATGTTGATGTTGGCGTTAACCAATGGGTTGAGGATGAAGAATCCTACGAAGCCGTAAAGTCCCTGTGATGATGGGAGGGCTGCAAGTCCAATGTATGAACCTGATGCGCCTGGGTTCTTCTTGAATGCACCGATTGCGGCGTTACCACAAATTGTTACTCCATAAGCGGAGCCGACTCCGGAAAGTGCCACTGCAAGGGCAATTCCGACATAAGCTAATAAAATTGCTGACATAATGTTTTGAATGTTTTGCGGATTAACCCCTGCCACCCATGAGAAGGGCTTAACTTGGCGTGGGGAACCCTAGTTTATAATATTTATTTACAATTTCAATGTAAAATGTATAATATCCTCCTCCCTTTGGGGGAGTTAGAGGGGGCTACTATTCAGTTTTCATGCGGAACGGATCGTACTCATTACCGCCTCCTTCGAACTCTGCATTCTTGAAGTACTCCACAAACGTGAGTCGCATTGGATGGACAAACGAGGAGATCATACAGAGGGCGAAGTTGATGCCGTGACCGAACAGGAGGATGAGGATGAATGGCAACCAACGGATGCTCCAACTCATCGAGGCGGTCATATCGGTAGCGAGCGAGTTGAACACACTGCCCAGCACACCTCCCGTCAATCCGAGTGCGAACAGACGGATGTAGCTCAAAAGGTCGCCCAAGAGACCCGTAGCCATACCGTAGGTAGCCCAGAGGCCTGAGCCGACGTTCATGGCAGCTCCAACAACGGGCTTCTTATAAGCTCCTGGACTGTTGAGGAAGAAGATGCCAAGTACCGACAGGCCAATCAGTCCGTAGAGCACGTACTGAACGGCTTGCGACAACTCAACTCCGAACATCGGAAGTCCGAACAGGATGGTGGCGCTCACGAGGGCTGTCACCCACGAGAACTTACCCACACCATAGATGAATCCGTAGTTCTTCACTGCCTTGCATCCTGCCATCGTCATACCGATGAGCACCTGGATGAGACCAATGATGACAGAGATGACCATCATTGGTGAGTAGCCGAAGAACGAGTCTTTCTTACTGTCGTTCAGGAAGTAAGGCTGTAGCGGCTTCACCCATGCCCAATCAACGGTTGCGAGGTCGATACCAAAGAAAGTACCTGTAACCATACCGCAGATGATGGTCATTCCACCCAAGCAAACGCCCAGCAATCCGTACTTGCGGATAGAGGGTTTCATGACACAGATGGCTATGCTGACAGCCAGAATGATGGCTCCATAACCGGCATCACCCATACAGAGGCCGAAGAACAGCATGAAGAACGGTGCGAACAACGGCAATGGATCGATATCATGATAGTTGGGTAGTGAATACATGCGCAGAATAGGTTCGAACAACGACGCAAACTTGTTGTTCTGAATCTGTATCGGCACATCATCGTCGAACGCAGGATCGTCCAACTCATAATAGATATGACTCTGCTCCAGATAGTCGACAACAGGAGCGGTCTTCTCGGCTAATGTCCAACCTACCAACAGGCGTACGGCATCGTCGGCAATAGACTCATGGCTGAGGTGTACCTTCGAGAGCGATATGTTGTTCTCGTTATCCAACTGACCTGCTGCTATCGCGTCACGATACTGCTCGTTCACCGCCAGCATCTTGTCGTGAACAGCCACTATCTTCGCCTCAATGACTTCCTTATCGGCCATGTATGCCGACAGCGGCTTCTCTGGCAGAACCAGCGCTTCAGCCGTGATGTCAGGACGCTCTTTCGAGAATGTCACGAAATAGAGTTTACCACCTATGTCGTTAATAGGGGTCGCATAGTACAAATCGCGCCATTCCTGCTTGAACAACTTAGACGGGCATACGTAGAAGGTAGCAGAATAACCCTGCTGACCCAACTCACGGATGGTTTCCCAACGGAATTCACCCCAAGGCTCAAGCGTCGCGATGTCTTTGTTGACAGCATCGAGCTGATGCTTCAAAGCCAACTCGTCTTCACTCAACTGCTCTACATAGTCGAGCAACACATGCTGCGAAGTTGCATCCAAAGAGAGGGGAGCATACGCATCAGAAGCGATATAGGCATCCTTGGCATAATCAAGGATGGAGAACACACGCTTATAGCGTTCAGCAAGGGCAAGGTTGGCTTGGAGCTCCTCGCTCGTTGCACCCTTCTGCAGCTCCTCGATATGTACAACACCTAACTGACGGATGTTGGCAAGGAACTGATCGTACTCCTTGTTGGTGACAAGGAACGTGAGTTTCTTCATTTTCTGAATCATACCTCGTCCTCCTTTCCTTCTTCATCGTCTTCAGTCTCGACAGGTGCCTCGGCTTGCTTACGCTTCTCTTGCAAAGCCTTCAGGATTTTCTGTGATGACTTTGAGAGGTTTTCCTCGTCTTCCATGAAACGCTTGATCTTACGAATCGCCTCCTGGTAGCCAGGAATCTGCACCTTCTCGAAGAGGTTCACCTTCTGTGTCGTCTTTCGGCGGGCATGATCGAGCAGACCCAACTTGGCTGCCACAAACTCATGCTCCACAGCTGTCTTGGCGAGTCCCTGCAAGAGGTTGATTCCGTCGAAATACCATTTTGGAGCGCTGAACACGCCAAACGGCTTCACATCCAGACGGATATTGGTAAGGATTGGAACACGAACGCCGGCTACCTTCTTCACATCCATCTCCACGTCTTTCAGAGAGACCAATGAAGCATCGAACTCTCCCCAAAGCGCATACATGGACTCATAGCCCTGAATCTGCTGTTCCAATTTCTTTTCCAGCTCGACAGCTTCCTCCTTACATTTCTTCACCTCAAGACGCAACGCAGTCTCCTTGCTCTTGATGATAGGCAAGGTTCTCTGTCGCATCTTCAGCTGTTTCTCGATATACTGAAGCGAAGTCTTATTATATTGAAACTTTATCATAATTCATAATGCATAATTCATAATGCATAAAAGCACCTGCGAATTATTTTTCCTTATTGTTTATTGCATCGTATGCGGATTTCACTATTGTAGTCAATATTCGAATCAACTCAACACAATCGTCATGTAAACTCTTCGATTCCTTTTCTGATAGTATTCCTGACTCATTTAATAGTTCAATCCAATATTCTGTCTCGCTCGCCTCCTTTAATGCAATGCTCATTTTTGATGCAAAATCAGGTTTCGTTTGTCCACGCAGACCTTCTTTAACATTAGCCCCAATACTGGTACCACTTCTCAGTAATTGCTTAGATAGCACATACTCTTTCTTTTCTGTGGTCAAATATTGATAGGCCTTTATACACCTTAGAGCAAAAGCCTTTGACTTACTTGCTATTAAATTATCATCCGTTTCTTTCATGCGATGCGTAGAACATTATGCATTATGCATTAAGCATTATGCATTGTCCAATAAATATCGGTGAATTCTTTCTTAATGTTCACTTCCTCCAACTTGAAGTACTTCTGGAACAAGGTCCAGGTCACATCAAGCATCTCGGTTGTGTCGAGGTCTACGTCGATAGCGAGCAACTTGTCGGCATAGTCCTTCGCGAACTCGAGACAACGATTGTCGTAGTCGGTGAGGTCGAAACCATTCTCAAGCTTTGTCTTTGCATTGGCTGCGTCGGAATACAGACGGATAGCTGCATTCATCACCTGAGAGTGGTCCTTACGGGTCTTCTTACCAGCAACAAGCTGCTTCAGACGTGAAAGTGAACGGAATGGGTCGATGATAACCTTACCGATATCGGAATCACGACGCAGATAGAGCTGACCCTCTGTGATGTAACCAGTGTTATCAGGCACAGCATGTGTGATATCGCCACCAGAAAGGGTTGTGACTGCGATAATCGTGATAGAGCCACCACCTACGCTCTCTGGGAACTGAACTGCTTTCTCGTAGATCTTGGCCAGGTCGGAATAGAGCGAACCAGGCATAGAGTCCTTCGAAGGAATCTGGTCCATACGGTTCGACACGATGGAGAGCGAGTCGGCGTATGAGGTCATATCGGTCAAGAGCACCAGCACCTTCTCGTGCTTCTCAACAGCGAAATACTCAGCAGCAGCAAGTGCCATATCTGGAACCAACAGACGCTCTACGGCTGGGTCCTCAGTTGTATTCATGAAACTGATGATACGGTCGAGCGCACCAGCGTTGGAGAATGTGTTGCGGAAGAAGTAATAGTCGTCATTGGTCATACCCATACCGCCAAGGATAATCTTGTCGGCCTTTGCACGCAAAGCCACCATCGCCATCACTTCGTTGAAAGGTTGGTCAGGATCGGCAAAGAACGGAATCTTCTGGCCAGACACAAGGGTATTGTTCAAGTCGATACCTGCGATACCTGTTGCAATCAGCTCACTTGGCTGCTTACGACGTACCGGGTTCACAGATGGACCACCAATCTCAACCTCCTTGCCTTCAATCTCCGGACCTCCATCGATAGGCTGACCGTATGCATTGAAGAATCGGCCGGCAAGCTGGTCACTCACCTTCAGCGAAGGAGACTTACCGAGGAACACCACCTCTGCATTGGTTGGGATACCACCCGTACCCTCGAAAACCTGAAGCGTGATATCATCGCCAGCAATCTTTACCACCTGAGCCAGCTTTCCGTTGATGGTTGCCAACTCATCATAACCAACTCCCTTAGCCTTCAAAGAGCAAGTTGCCTTTGTAATCTGGCTGATCTTTGTATATACTTTCTGAAATGCTTTTGCCATAGTGATTATGCTGCTTTATGTGGTTCAACCATTGCTTTAATCTGAGCGACATAGTCGTTATATTGTGCTGACTTGTATTCAGAGTAGTTCATCTGCTTACACAGGTTGATCATCTTCTTGAAGTAGTCAACAACCTCAAGGAAGTTATCGAACTTAAAGTCGATCTCGCAGATTTCCGTTACGAGATTCAGGATTTCCTCCTGACGCTCCAACGAAGTGACAGCATCAATCTCATCGAACGCATCCTGCTGAAGGATGACATAATCGATGACCTCTGACTTCCAGAAGGTCTCGTGATAGTCTACAGGCACACCGTCATCACCAAGGATGTTGATTTGCTCAGCAATCTCCTTACCACGTTGCATACGGGTCTTCAACGCAAGCACCTTTGGAATCCACTCGTCATTAATCTTCTTAGAGATATACTCAGCGAACTCAGGATATTCAAGATACTTCGAATATGAGTCTATTGGGTTCACAGCTGGATAACGCTTCTTATCGGCACGATCCTGCTCAAGAGCATAGAAACAACGTGCCACCTTCTTGGTGTTCTCGGTCACAGGTTCCTTCAGGTTACCACCTGCAGGTGATACCGTACCGATGAAGGTGATACTGCCCACCTCACCATTATTCAGGAAAACATATCCTGCACGACCGTAGAAGTTACTGATCAAGGCACCGAGGTCCATTGGGAACGCATCAGGTCCAGGAAGTTCCTCCATACGGTTCGACATCTCACGAAGCGCCTGAGCCCAACGAGAAGTGGAGTCGGCCATCAGCAACACTCTCAATCCCATCGAACGGTAATACTCTGCCATCGTCATGGCGGTGTAAACAGATGCCTCACGGGCAGCTACCGGCATGTTAGAGGTGTTAGCGATGATGATGGTACGCTCCATCAGCTTACGACCTGTGTGAGGGTCGATGAGTTCCGGGAACTCAGTAAAGATTTCCACAACCTCGTTTGCACGTTCACCACAGGCAGCGATGATTACGATGTCGGCCTCGGCCTGCTTTGAGATGGCATGCTGAAGCACAGTCTTACCTGTACCGAACGGACCAGGGATGAATCCTGTACCACCTTCTACGATTGGGTTGAAAGTATCAATGGTACGGACACCAGTCTCCAGCAACTTGAATGGACGTGGTTTCTGTTTGTAGTTGGTCATGGCAAACTTAACAGGCCAATGCTGAATCATGTCAACCTTCACCTCTTCGCCGTTTTCCTTCACCAACACAGCAATCGTATCCGTAATCTTGTACTGACCTGCTGCGGCAATCTGCTTCACGGTTGCCTTTCCTTCCATTTGGAACGGAACCATGATCTTCAGAGGCTGGCTGTTTTCTTCAACCTTACCCAACCAGTCAGAAGCCTGCACTTCGTCACCTACCTTCGCCAATGGTTCGAAATCCCAGATACGGTCCTCGTCAAGCGGGTTGGTGTACTGACCACGTTTCAGGAAGACACCTTCCATCTTATCGAGGTCGTTCTGCAAACCGTCAAAGTTCTTTGATAACATACCTGGAGCCAGCTTCACCTCCAGCATGTGACCAGTAAAATCAGCAGGTGCTCCGACTTTCAGTCCACGTGTCGACTCAAACACCTGAACATATACATCAGAACCAACTACCTTGATAACCTCGGCCATCAATCGGTCACCTCCTGTCTCAATGTAACAGATCTCACCTTGAGAAACAGGGCCGTCAACTCCGAGAGTCACCATGTTGGCAATTACGCCTTTTACAGTTCCTTTTGTCATATTTATATCGTTCTTTATTGTCTTTTCTATCTTTTATTATCTGAGGAATTCATCTGGGACCTTCGCTTCACCACGCAGGTTCTCGATGATTTGCTTAAACGTCTCCTTGCCCTCTTCTACATCCAGGTGCTCCCAACGTTCCAGCATTTCGAGTTTGCAAAAATAAGCAAATACGGCATCGATGGAGAAGATATCGAAGAATGTACGTTCATCGAGCCATGTCCACTTGAAGGCATCTATCTTCTTCTCTTTCAGCACAGGATCGGTCTCATCCACCACCTTCATCAGATCAACCACATAATCGTATTCAGTCGAAAGGCTGAAGTCCTTGGTGTTGTTCGTGCGGATGATTTCTGTCACCTCGTTATCACCCTGAATATAATCGCCGACGTTCCAACCATTCTTACGTGCAATCATCGCTGTCAGGATGTTGGTCACGTTGAAGTTGAACTCATACCAGTCAGCAATCATACGGTTTGAACACTTCATGGCATAGCGGTAATACTCCAACATCATGGCATCCTCTGCAAAGAAACCCTCCTTATCCTTATTATAGGCATACTCGCGGGCGTAGATTGACATGAATGTCGGATAGCGGTGCACATTGAAGTTCATCTCCTTGGCCGAGGTAATCAAGTCCTGATACTGCTCAAGCGTGTAATTACCATTTGGCAGTAATTGCGCATCCGGGTTCTTCAACAGTCTGACTATATTCTGACAATCGTATTTCAGGAAGAAATAGGACATCAACTTCTTATCCGAATCGGAGAGGACACTCTCGCATTCCTCTTTCAATTCAGCTACCGTTGGTGCCTTCTTCGTGTCATTCAAAGAAATATCAGGCAAGCCAGCCATTAAACAATAGTAGTTTCCCATCTTTAATTATGCGTTATGCATTAAAAAAGCATTTCTACCAATTGTGGACGCAAGAACGACTTGAAGTAATCCTCAAACTCCTCTTCACCGAAGTTCACCTTGTATGAACCGTCAGCAGGTTCAATTGTAAACAGAGCCTTCTGTCCATGAACACCTTCAATCTTAACCGACTTGTCGAGCAATGACTTTGCCTGCTTGGCAAACACAGCCTTCAAGCCCTCTGCATCTTCTGTAGAGATGACGATTTCCTCCTGTGCGCCCCACTTCTCAGCAAGTTTCAGCAAGAATTGATTCATGAAGTTCTTATCTGCTACCGATTGCTTTACGACTTCGCTCACTGCATTGTCAGTAAGCACGTTGGCTACTTCGGTCTTTAAAGCACTCAGAGCCTGAGCCGAATACATCTTCAACTCCGACTTGGTGTTCTCATTGAGCGACTCCGATTCCTTCTTTGCTGCAGCAATAATCTCTTCAGCTTTCTTCTTTGCATCGGCAATAATAGCAGCCGATTCGTCCTTAGCTGAAGCGATGATTTTCTCAGCTTCCAACTTACCTTTTTCTACTCCCTCACTTAAGAGTTTGTCTGTTAATTCCTGAATTTTATTTTCCATATATGGTTACACTTTAATTTCGAGTACAAAGTTAATGCTTTTTTTTTATACTCGCAAATAATCTGAACAATTAACAAGATTTTTCGCTGCCTATTCGCTCAATTAGCCATTTATTTGCTCATCAAACTCATCAGGCTGCCCATAAGGCCCATTGGCCCCATTAACCCCATTGGGTCCATTAGCCCATAGCTCCCCCTAAAGGGGGTTGGGGGGTCAAAAAAAAAAGCAGTCTCCCAGGATTGCTCCTGAAAGACTGCTGTATGAAAAAGGCGGCGACCTACTCTCCCACATTGCGGTGCAGTACCATCGGCGCGCCTGGGCTTAACTTCTCTGTTCGGGATGGGAAGAGGTGGAACCCCAGGGCT
>JAFZYE010000025.1 GCA_017616445.1 Bacteroidaceae bacterium | reverse complement strand
TCATTACTAACCTTAAAATTAATACCTAATCAAATCCTTTTTACAATCTTTTACCAATAACTAATACTTACTAAAAAATTACCTTACTTAATACCTATTGATATCCTTATTAACAATAAACCTTTATATCTTTTAACTAAAACCTATGTTCGTTCTTTTTGGTGTCGTGAAAACCTCTGTTTTCCTTTTGACGATGCAAAGTTACGGACTTTTTCAGAACAGAGAAAATATTTCTATGTATTTTATTCAAAAAAGTGAGTTTTGTTGATTGTAGTCAATTTATGTAGTCGGACACACACGAAAAAGCGTATAAAAAGGCCTAAAAACCGCATTTTTTGACAATCGCAAAAACAGGCGCTTATTTATGGAAAATGTAGAATGTAAAATGTAGAATATAGAATGAAAAAATGAAAGAATGAAAGAATGAGAAAATGAAAAAATGAACGGGCAAAAGAAAAGAGAAAAAATGAAAAAATGAAAGAATGAAAAAACGAAAGAATGAAAAATTATCAATTAACCTTATTAAACGATTAACCTATTAACCTTTTTTTGTATCTTTGCCAACAAATTAAACTTGATAGCAACCCAAAAACTGCATGCCGTATGAAAATAAAGAATCTACTACCATCTTTTCTCTTCATGGCTATCAGCACTTATTGTTTCGCTGATAACGTTCTGACGGCATCTGACGTGTCGATTCAGGCTGGGCAGACAGCTACGCTTGACATCACACTTTCAGACGAAGGACCTTCTTACAATGCATTTGTGTTCGACCTTCAGTTGCCTGAAGGTATCAGTATTGCCACCTCGACGGAAGACGGCCAGTACATCGCAACGTACAACGCTGAGCGCACGAAGGGGTCGGACTACGAACTGCTGATAGCGAACCACAAGGCGCATTGCTATCGCGTGTTAGGCTTTAACCGCACAAACGCGAGCTTTGGAGGCAAGGGAGTTTTACTCACAATCACCCTCCAGGCTGCTGCAGACATCACCAGTGGAAATGCAACAGGAACCCTCACGACAGACTTCACAGATCAGCAATACGGCTCATCTGTCCTAGGTTTTGTCAGCGCAGACAATCAGTGGACATACGGGTTCCCACAAGCTTCGTTCACGGTTTCAATGACAAACGACACAGGCATTCACGACCTGCAAGCTGACGATGCTGAGACCAATACCTACAACATGATGGGACAAAGGGTACAGCATGCTGACAAAGGTATGTTTATCATCAACGGAAAGAAAACCTTAAAGAGATAATGCCATGAAACCTGCACAATTCTTTGAATACGCACATTTATGTGCTTGCCATTGGCAAGCCCGTGCACGGTTCGACGTAGTCAAACGACTCCTTATATATAATATATTAGCCCTTATCCTCGTGACACTGTGTCCGCTCACAACAAACGCACAGGACGTTGTGAAAGGGGATGTGAATGGTGATGGGAAAATCAATGCGGCAGACATCGTCGAACTGAACGCATACCTGATGGGTAAGCCGTCCGTACGCTTTCACGACGCACAGGCTGATGCCAATAGTGATGGAACCATAGACGAGGCAGACCTCAAGACTCTCACCCAACTGATGATGAAGGTGGAGGGAGGCGTTGCTACGCCAAACACCCTATGTATCTCTGCTGATGCGAATCAATGGACGGACCAAACATCGTTCGTAGATGTCATATCGAAAGACGGAGCCATCTCGGCCTTCACAAACGAGAAAGGAGAGACGGTGTTCCTGGTGTACGACTTCATCAACTACACCACTTACATCATCTGTCCCACAAAAAAGGGATTCTGCATAGCTGCAGAAGACCCCAAGACTGACACAATGAGCGACCACATCGTCTACTACCAAGAGACAGAAGACCAATATGCAGTAGGCTCTTATGAGGTCGATTGGGAAAACCTGTCGATCCGCCCTGATTCGTGCTGTGTCTGTATGAAATTTCAACATGCTGCACCGCTCAGGCAACCTACCCTCCGTCGTGACCCGACCATGCAAGGCATCTACAACCAGTTTGCCGATATGTTCGACTATATGTCGGACGGCACTTCGGACTTATCAACCACCTATTCTGTTGTGGAGAAAGGGCTTGGCTATGATAAACCAGGCATGAAACCTTCATTGGCCACAGGCCTTCTCTCGAAGGTGTTCCACGGAGCTGCGAATACGTTCCGAGGCTACTCCATGGGTGTGACAGGCAGCGAACTGGCGATTGATTATGGAACAGAGGCCGTTGTTGATGCAATCGTTGATAAGAACAAAAAACTGGAAACGATATCCACCCTCCTGGGTATTGTGGTTGGTCATATCGACATCGGTATGACTTGGAATGAATTTACGGATACCTTCAAAAAGAATCTCCACAACACATTCGGCTTTGCCGTTCCTGAAGAGGAGGCCAAACAAACTGTTGAGTACATCTGGCGCAAGAAAGAGAACATCGAAAGTGTGCCTGAGCCGGACATCTTTTATGAGCCAGCATACCGTGTAGAGGTGAAAGTGACGAACATCAAGGCAACCTCAGCCGTCATCAGCGGTAGCTATAAGGAGGTTTACCCAGAAGGGTCGATCATCAACATGGGTTATGTCATTGATGGGCCGGACGGCAAGCAGGACATCAGTGCATTCGGTCTGCCACCAACAACGATAAAGTTGGAACCAGACACCAAATATACGGTTTACGCCTATCTCGCCTCCGCATCTGCATCAGGTGGAAGTTACATGAGCCAACCCGTCACATTTACAACCAAAGCAGACGAATCATTCACCCTCTCGACCACTGACGTGGAGTTTGAACCCGAAGGAGGTAGCGTGACGATTGATGTTTATGCACCAGAAGGGGTGACTTGGAGCGTACAGGATGTGCCATCATGGTTGGAGGTGACAACAACTGACAACACCATCACGATCAGCGCAGACGAGACAGACGAAGAAAGAGACGGTGAGTTCAGGGTTGAGGTCATCGACAGCAACGGAAAGAAGAGAAACATCTACGTCTTCGTATGGCAGTGGGGAACAGAGCCAGACATATCGGACTTGGATACCGATATCATCTTCGAAGGTGAACTGGAAGGCTCTTCCGACCACAACCATTGGGTGAATGGCGAGGCATATCCTAAGATCGACCAAGACAAGATACATGTTGTGATGGGCTTCACCATGGACGATGAGGGACATGCCTATCTGTCAATCGTGACTGGAGACGGTATCTTTACTGTCGATCTAGCCGACCCTGTGACCGCAATAAGCATGTTAACTGGCGAGCGTCTCAATGGTGAACGCAAGAAAGATGGTTGGCGTTATGTGCTGACTACAAACTATTTCGATGCAAAAGACGACGAGATACGTCTGGATTGGTCAATTGATGGTGACTGGGTGGTCGACGAAAAAGGGAATACTGCTTCTGATGTCAGTTATAGCATCAAAGGAAGTGGTTATAGTAAAAACGTAGGCTACATCGCCATCACGGGTCTTACGACTGACAGCCCTGTGTTGGATTGGTTTGATGCAACAGAGTCGGAGGTAGAATATACCTACACGTACGATTATCTGGATCAGAAAACTCACTATAAGTCTCATGATAAGGACTATACCATGGGACAACTGCAGGGACATTGGAATGATGAAGAGGAGTGAGGAGCCTACCCCCGAAGAAAAATGTAAAAATGAAAAAATTAAAAAATGAAAGTACTCCTGTAACTCCTTAAAATTGAAAAATAGATTTTATTATATAAAACAAACAAAAACAGACAAATGAAACAGCTACTTACACTGGGAGCAATGATGATTGCTTCCACTTTGAGCCTCTCGGCTCAAAAAGCCATGACTCCACCAGCAGGTGGAAAAGCCATTAGTGACGAACTCATCGGTATTTTCTTCGAAGACATCAGCTCGTCTGCCGACGGAGGTCTCTATGCAGAGTTAATTCAGAACGGTTCGTTCGAGTTCAGTCCTGTTGAGCGTGACGGATGGGGACCAGGTACAGCTTGGCGTATGGAACGTCCAGGTCACTCTACAGGTTATATCGAGCCTCTTCAGGCTAACCCTATCCATCCTAACAACCCTAACTACATGCGTCTGCATACTGAACGTGCAAAGCAGTATTACGACTATAACGGTTGGACGGGATTCGGTATTTCTAACCGCGGATTCGATGGTATCAGCGTGAAGAAAGGTGCAAACTACAACTTCTCTGCTTTCTTCCGTAACGTGAAGGGTGATGCAAAGAAGGTTCGCGTGGCACTCACCGTATCAGCAGGCTGGAACCAGCTGAAATCGCTTGGTGAGATTGAATTCACTGTTGACAACACAGGATGGAAGAAGTTCGAGGGACAGATTACTGCACTTGAAGACAACACCAACGCCTCTCTGCAGATCCTCTGTCTGACTGTGGGCGATATGGATGTCGATATGGTTTCGTTGATGCCTGAGGACACTTACAAGGGTCACGGTCTCCGTAAGGATCTCGCACAGGTACTTGCTGACCTCAAGCCCAAGTTCATGCGATTCCCTGGTGGATGTGTGGTACATGGTGGAGGCGACGGTTTCTGGAACACCTATCGTTGGAAGACGACAGTAGGTCCGAAGGAGCAGCGCAAGCAGCAGAAGAACACTTGGGGTTACCATCAGTCAGTAGGTCTGGGTTACTTCGAGTACTTCCAGTTCTGCGAGGATGTAGGCATGGAACCACTTCCAATCCTTCCTTGCGGTGTGAGCTGTCAGGGAGCAAATGGTGGCTGGAATATGCGAGGACAAGCTCAGGACGTTGTACCTATGAGCGAGATGGACGAGTGGGTTGATGAAGCGCTCGACCTCATCGAATGGGCCAATGGTGATGTGAATACCAAATGGGGCAAGGTACGTGCTGATGCAGGTCATCCAAAGCCATTCAACCTGAAGTATCTTGGATTGGGAAACGAAGAGAAGATCTCACCCGAATTCATCGAACGCTTTAAATATATATATAATAAGGTGACAAAAGCTCATCCTGAAATTGTGATTGTTGGAACCGCAGGTCCTGGTTCTCATCCAGGTAACGGTGATTATGAGGCAGGATGGAAACTGGCTGTTGAGACAGGTATGCCTATCATGGACGAGCACTACTACGAGCAGAAGGAGTATTTCATGAATACCCGCCAGTACGACAACTATCCTCGCGACCGCAAGACCAAGGTCTATCTGGGAGAGTATGCAGCAAAGGACAAGAAGCTCCAGGATGCATTAGCAGAGGCACTCTACCTGTTACATGTTGAGCGTAACGGTGATGTGGTATGCATGACCTCATACGCACCTCTCTTTGCTCGTAAGAACGCTACCAACTGGAACCCAGACCTCATCTATTTCGACAACGAGCGTCCGTTCCTCACTTGCAGCTACTATGTACAGCAGATGTTCGGACAGTCAGCTGGTCAGTACTACTACGGCGACTGCGTCACCATCAAGGATGCAACAGAGAAGCTCAACGAGCAGTCGGTCGTTTTGAACGTGAAGACTCGTGAGTTGTTTGTGAAGGTATGTAACGACACAGCTGACAAGAAGACAGCAAGTCTGGATCTCTCTCGCTTCAAGAGCCTGAAACCTCTTGCTAAGAAGACGACCCTCTCGGGTAAGCCTGAGGACGAGAACAACTTCGACCAGCAGCCTATCGCTCCTGTTGTTGAGGATGTGAAGGTAAGCAAGAAGATGACCCTCGAGCTGCCTCCTTACTCATTCACCATGTTGACCATCAAGCTGTAAACCCCAATCGGGTTTCCCAAACAGCAATAAGAAAGCTGCCCACCTCAACGTGAGCAGCTTTCATTATTCTATAAAACTATTAAACTACTAACCAATTAACCTCCTAACCTGCAAACAGTTCCGTACTCAGATACCGTTCACCCGTATCAGGCAGCAAAACAACGACCATCTTGCCTTGGTTCTCTGGACGTGCGGCAATCTGAGCAGCAGCATAAGCAGCAGCTCCACTGCTGATACCCACCAGCAGTCCTTCCTGCTGAGCCAACTCACGTCCTGTACGGAGCGCATCATCGTTCTCTACATCGTACACCTCATCCACAACTGTGGCATCATAAGTCTTCGGAACGAATCCGGCTCCGATACCCTGAATCTTATGAGGACCACTCTGACCTCCATTCAGTACAGGACTCGACTTAGGTTCTGCTGCAATGATCTTCACATTCGGGTTCTGCTCCTTCAGGTACTTGCCTACACCTGAGACCGTTCCGCCTGTTCCGACTCCTGCTACGAAGATATCAACCTGTCCGTCTGAATCGCGCCAAATCTCAGGACCTGTCGTCGCATAATGACGAGCAGGATTGGCGGCGTTCTCGAACTGCTGCAGGATGACACTTCCCGGGATGGAATCCCGCAGCTCCTCAGCAGCACGTATAGCACCAGCCATCCCTTCCTTGCCTGAAGTCAGACGCACCTCTGCACCATACGCCTTCACGAGGCTACGACGTTCTTCGCTCATCGTTTCAGGCATGGTGAGGATAAGGTGATACCCTCTGACTGCAGCCACCAAGGCCAGTCCCACACCTGTATTGCCTGAAGTCGGTTCGATGATGGTAGCTCCTGGTTTCAGGATTCCTTTCTGCTCGGCATCCTCAATCATAGCCATCGCAATACGGTCCTTTGCGCTACCACCTGGGTTGAAAAACTCTACTTTGGCCACAAGGGGTGTCTGAAGCCCCTTTGCCTTCGAGAAATTATTGAGCTCTACTAACGGCGTATTGCCGATCAGCTCTGTCAGTTGTTTTGCAATCTTCGTCATATCGTTATTGATATCTTTTATGGGAGTTCAGGAGTTTCAGGAGTACAGGAGTTCAGACGTTACCTTTGGTTGTTTACATCAGCAGTCATTCGTCTGTCACTCCTGCACTTCTGCCACTCCTGTCACTCCTTTCTTCAGCTTGAGCTTGAAAAGTTGAATATTTTACCTCACGTATATCTTCTTACCATCAACGATATTCAGACCTTTCTGGAGGTTGCTGATTCGCTGACCGTTGAGGTTATAAATATTATCATTTTGCAGCTTCTCCCTATCGACAATTTCCTCGATACCAAGACCAGGTGTGATTCCGTCCATGCTGAGGAATACGTCCTTGATGTAGAGCGCACTTGAACCGTTTGAGGTGAATCCAGTCTTGTAGATTTTCGCCGGGTTGATGGTGCGTCCTTTTGGTGTGACGAGGTTGTGGAGGTCGATCGTTACAGACGTGGTAGGAGTCTTCATATCGATGGAGTAGAAGTCTGTGTTGTTACTGTCGTAGATGCGGAATGCAGGTTTTGCTGCAGATGCTCTCATGAGGACTACGACAAGATAATTGTAAGCAGAGAAGTCGGCTCCGTTGGTGTATACCCATCCTCCTAATCCGTCCTTGCTGGTCTTCAGTCCACCTGTACGCTCTGCGAACGTACCTGTTCCGATGATAGAAGGATTGAAAGCATCGGCCGTGAGTGGGAAGTAAGACACTTTGACCGTGAAGGTGACGCTACGACTGTTGCCGAGCGGGTCGGTATAGGTAGCTGTGACTTCTGTCTCACCTTCTTGCTGTCCGAGTATGTTTCCGCCTACCATGCGTGCCACAGTCGGGTTAGAGAACTGATAGCTGCAGCTGGATGCTACGTTGGTCTGCAATCCTGAGAGGGAAGTGCAGGTGATATTCACTTCCTGCGAACTGCCTGGAGTCACTCCGTAGTTAGTTGAAGCGATAGCCAGGTCGCTCACGGTAAGGTCTTCCTCGCTGAAGGTATGCAGCACACCAGGACCGAAGAATCCTTCTTCCGAGAAGTTCGGTTCGGTAGAGAACCAGTCGATATCGACAGAACCGCCTAACTGCTTCGTTGCGTAGTTGTAAAGCAAGAATCGGTTACCTACGAACACGCCGAGTGTGTAACCCATGTTCATCTCGCCTCCGAACTTGGTGTATTTCACATTATCGTAGCTATAATAGAAATTCGCCTTGTTGGTTCCGAAGTTGACGGAAGCACGCAGATAGATGGTGTCGGACTGTATTTCTGCACCTGTCTGCTTCTGTTGTGTACCTTTCAGATTGGCCTGCTGCATGTAGTACAGCTGCTTCTTCCCGTTGTTGACTTTCACACCAATCATCGCGTATGGCTCCTGGAACACAGCAATACCTGCTATGTCGCCTTCGAGCATGTTGGTGGTAATCATCTTGATGGTACCGAGTGAGTTGTAGTATTTCGACGAGCTGGTGCCAACAGGACTGTAGCCTAAGATACGCTGGCTGAGGCTGTTACGTGCCCATTGCAGCGAGTCGGTCACGGTAGCTGTGTACAGACGCAGACATCCTGGGTGTTCGAGCAGACTCCAGCGACTGTTGTCTGGGTTGTGGTTCCACTCCCACTGCATGCCGAGTGTAGCATCCGTAAAGGTGTCGTTTGTAGGCAGATAGGTACGTGGGTAGGTCTGTCCCACATTTGGTTTCTGGTATGCCTTACCACCTTCGCATACATCACGGGCGTTGTTTCCGACAACTGGCCATCCGTCAACCCACTTCACGGGTTCGAGATATGGGATACGTCCGATAGCGCCTGCATCGCAGAACAGCATCGTCCACCACTCGCCTGTCTGAGTCTCAACCAATGCTCCCTGATGGATTTTCTGACCTGCAAAGGTTCGTCCCTTAGGATTGGTAGAAGTGGTCGGGCCTACATATTCCTCGTAAGGACCCATAGGGCTCTTCGCACGGAAGGTGGTCTGACTACCCTCAGTACCTCCGTAGGTGGCATAAATGTAATAGTAGTCGCCGATATGATACATGTGACTGCCTTCGCATCCGTTTCCTACGCTGATTACCTTCGAGCTGGAAAGCTTCTGGAGGGTCTTTGCGTTGAACTTATTGACATAGATATCTCCGATTCCGCAAGCCACATAGAGGAAACCGTCACCGTTTGGACCGTCATCGAACAGCCATCCCGGATCGTGGTAAGCTTCAGGCAGCAAGGTCACATCCCACTTGCCCTCAGGATTGGAAGCCGTAAGCAGGATGCTTCGTGAGTCGGCCGACCAAGTAGAGCACGGGAAGTAGAGGTAGAACTTGCCGTTGTGGTAGTTGAGTGTCGAAGCCCACATACCTTGTGCATAGTGATGCTTGCCGTTCAAAAGGTTATAAGCATCATTATCGACAATCTGCAGAAGCGGGTTGGCGCAGTATTCCCAGTTGACCAAGTCTTTCGACTTCAGGATTGTAGCACCAGGCATGTAGAACATCGTGGTGCTGACCATGTAATAGGTATCGTCCACTCGGATGAGGTCGATGTCGGGGAAGTCTCCGTTGATGATTGGGTTGATGAACTTGTTATTTCCCAAGTCGCCTGTCCACTGATGGGTGTATGCCATATACGCACGGGTGTCTGTGTTCCAGTCTTTGTACCATTCGAAGCAAGCACCGCTACATGCCTCGCTGGCATCCTTGTAGCCTGCTGCTTTCATCTTGTCGACGAACGAGGGTTCGAGCACACGGTTCTTGTTCACCCTCCATGAGGTGTACGAGAGGTCGTTGTTGACAAGCCACTTGTCGATATTGTAAAAGTCGGCCGTGCTGGTGAGCGTCATACCGATGTTGCCGTAGTAGTCGTGAACAGCTTTCCAAGCCACACCCCACTTCGAGGTCGTACCCGTAGCCCATGTACCGAAGTTCTTGTAGACGTTCTGACCCATCTCGTTCACGTGGTCCACCTCGTTCGTGTTCTGCGGACTCCAGTCAATCTCCGTCACCATGATAGGGTTGGTCTCGACCACAGGCACCTGACGCTTGAAGTTGTTGATGAACGTCTGGGCGTTCGCGTTCTTGTCCTCTTGACCGTACCATCCTGTATAGACATGGACGGCATAACCGATGTTATAGCTCTCGAGCGGATAGGTGGCATAACCCTCGTAGCCAGACTGGTAACCCGTTCCTGAACCCCAGATGATACCCGTGAAACCGTTTGCACGGATTTTGTCGACGATAGGCTGGAAGAAGTCGTGGAGCGCATGCGCACTACTCTGACCGTTTGCATCACGCACCGTAATCGGTTCGTTGGCCAACTCCAGCGAAATCTGCCCCGAGTACTTCAGCACCGTGTCGTTCTTCGACACGATGTCCCACACGTCGAGCAGGTAGTGATGATAGGCATCGCCCACCTGAATTGTCCCTGGACATACGCCTGGTGGTCGCATGATGACATACAGACCTCGTGCTATGGCCTCCTTCGCAATTCGCGTGTAGAGGGTCTTCAGATAGTTGGTGAGCCTCGTCTTGCTGAAATGCTCGATGTTCGCCTCATTATCACCAGTCTTACCTGCTGTGACGGTCTTTCCGCTGTCGTCCTTATAGCTATAGTTCACGCTGTTGTCGTTGGTCCAAGCAGGATCGAGGTGCAGACGGAACACATTACAGTACGTGCCCAGTTCGGGATTCGCCATACCGTCGAACAGTTTCTTGAAATACTCTATGCAGCGCTGTCGGCCAGCATCGTCGTAACTCCACCCCCATCGTCCATCGTTAAACCACGCACTCGGTGTATCCATCACACCGTGCAGACGTACCGTGTTTCCGTTCGCATCCTTCAGGTGCTTACCCTCCACATGCAGAGGCGGCACATTACCGAATGTCTTGTTCTGAGCTTGCCCCTGAGTAGTAAAAAGGGTGAGCATCAATAAAACCAAAATGTTTTTTCTCATGATAGTAATTATTAGTCGTTCAGTGTTAATTCTAAAGTTTTTTTGACTTTTCACTTTTCACTCTTCATTTTTCACTTTTTATCGGTTGCAAAGTTCGCCATTTTTTTCCGAACACCTTATAAAAATAAACAATAATTCTTATGATTTTGCAACAATCAAGCGAAAAACAGACTAATTATGCATTATACATTGTACATTTTTCTTAACTCTTAATTCTTAACTCTTAACTTTTTCGTAACTTTGCAGCACCAATAAAAACAAAAAAGCAATACTTAATATGAACAATCCTATTTATTCAACAGTCTATCAAACAATTAGATTTGCAGCTATCATGCTTGCATGTGTGTCGGCATCAAATGCGTATGCCCAAGAAATTCCTTCGTATAAACTGGCTACGGCTTATAAGACCAATACGGTGGGTAACCCCCTCAGTCCGTGGATGCTATGTGCCGACCCTACAGCAGTAGAGTATAATGGTCGGCTTTATGTGTATGGAACGAACGACCAGCAGGAATACAACACTACCAAAAACGCATCGAACAACACCTACGGCAAGATTACACAGCTTGTTGTATTCTCATCCGAAGACTTGGTCAACTGGACACATCATGGAGTGATTGACGTGAAGTCGGTATGTACTTGGTGCTGGGCTTCATGGGCACCATCTGTCACAAGCCGTGTGGAGAGCGATGGAAAAACACACTTCTACATGTACTTCACCAATGGTGCCAGCGGTATCGGTGTGATGACTGCCACGAATCCACTTGGTCCATGGACCGACCCTATCAAGAAGGCGCTGATTGATGGAAGCACACAGGGACGTGGCACCCAGTCGAACATTATCGACCCAGGTGTAGCGGTGGATGAAAACGGAGTGGGATGGCTCACTTTCGGAGGTGGCGACCCAAACAATAAGGGCTCTGTGCTGATTCCAGGTAATGCCCGCATTGTAAAGCTTGCTAAGAATATGTATTCTTTCTCAACCAAAGACATCATCGAGATTCCTGCACCTTACCACTTCGAGGCAAACGAATTGAATATCGTAAACGGTAAGTTCATCTTCTCATATAGTTCCAGCTGGAGCGGACGTAGTGATAGCGACTGGAGCAAATACAAGTCGGACAACGCAGAGAAGAAAGTCACAGCGGCTAAACCTAGCATCTGCAGCATCGCCTACATGATATCAGAAGATCCTCTCAACAAAGACAGTTGGAAATACATGGGTGACGTGCTCCCTAACCCAAGTAACTTCGGTTACCCAGGTGGTAACAACCACTCACATTTCCAGAAGTTCGGCAACAACTGGTACATGATTTACCACACACAATGGCTTGCAAAAAAAATGGGATTCAGCGGTGGCTACCGTAATATTTCCATGAACAAGATGACGGTAAACGAGACTACAGGCGTATTGACCAAAGTGAGCATGAGTGATAGCGGTGCTCCTGCATTGACCAACACCCTCAACCCCTATGAGTGGGTACCTGCTGAAACGATGGCTAACTGTGCAGGCGTGACAACAGAAGCATACTCTACTCGCGGAAATACCGTTATCGCCAATATTGACGCAGGTGACTGGACACTGATACGTAACGTTCAGTTTGGTGAAGAAGGTGCAGACTCTATCCAAGTCAAGACCGTGACAGGTTCTGGTCAGTTGCTTGTTTTCCTCGACCGTACGACGGGTACGCCTGTTGGCGTGATTGATATCCCCACAGGACGTCCTTTGACAAAGGCAGCACTGAGCAAAACAGTCACAGGTAAGCATAATGTGTTCTTTGTTTGGAGCAAGGCCAGCAAAATCAAGTTCGACTCATGGCGTGTGTTCCATCCAGAGGTATCTGAAGGGATTGAGGAACAGACCCTCTCCGACTCCCCCTCTATGGGGAGAGGAATTTACAACCTCAGCGGTCAACGTATCGATAAGCTTCAGAAAGGTATGAATATTATAGACGGTAAAAAAGTGCTTGTACGATGAAAAGAATCCTATTTACTACATTCATTGCGATTGCGACGTTGTCAACTTGGGCTCAGGATGACAACACAGAGCGCTTATGGTACAACCAACCGGCATCCATCTGGCTCGAAGCATTACCGATTGGTAATTCTCGTCTTGGTGGTATGGTCTATGGTGGTACGACGACTGCTCAACTACAGTTGAACGAAGAGACGTTCTGGAGTGGCGGACCACATAACAATAACAGCAAGACATCCATCAACTATCTGGCTCAAGTGCGCCAGCTCATCTTCAACGATAAGGAGAGTGAGGCGGAATCGATTATCAACCAGCAGTTTGTAAAAGGGCCGCATGGACAACGCTATCTCAGTCTCGGTAGTCTGAAATTTAACTTCACCGGTTACAAGGCAGAGGACGTGAAGGACTACTATCGTGAGTTAGACCTCCGCACAGCTGTGGCAACAGAGACCTTCACGGTCGATACGACCCACTACACCCGTACGGTCTTCGCCTCGTTGGCCGACAGCATCATCGTCTATCGTATTGAGTCGGATGGAGACTCCCTGAACTTCACCATCGACCACACATGCGACTTCACGACTACCTATGCAGGAAAGCCCAATTACGCTCGTGCCACAATCAGCGGTGTAGCACACGAGGGTATTGCTGCTGCATTGAAAGCAGAATGTGCATACTATGTAGAGAGCGACGGACGTGTAGCCAGCTATAATTCAAACGGTAAGCGCCTTATCCGCGTATATAAAGGCTCGTATGCTACCGTTTACATTTCTGCGGCTACCAACTACAGAAAATATAATGATGTGAAAGGAAGTGCGACGAAACGCAATGAGCAGTGTCTTACTGATGCAATGCAGCATAGCTACGAAGACCTGCTTGCACGCCATATCGCCGCCTATCAGGAACAGTACAACCGAGTACACCTCTATCTGCCATCCAACAAGAACAAGGACCTGCCGACAGATAAACGACTGAATGCCTTCAGCAACAGCAGCGACTACGGAATGGTGGCACTCCTGTTCAACTATGGTCGTTATCTGCTTATCTCGTCCTCCCAACCAGGTGGCCAGCCAGCCAACCTGCAAGGTATCTGGAACGACAAGCGTGATGCCCCTTGGGATAGTAAGTACACCATCAACATCAATGCTGAGATGAACTACTGGCCTGCTGAGGTATGTAACCTGCAGGAAACCAACGGTCCGCTGTTCGATATGATTCGTGACCTGAGTGAGACCGGTGCCATTACGGCTCGTCAGATGTATGGGTGCGATGGATGGGTGGCTCATCACAACACCGACCTCTGGCGTATTGCCGGACCTGTAGATGGTGCGTTCTGGGGCATGTATCCCAATGGTGGAGCTTGGCTCGCTACTCATCTGTGGCAGCATTATCTCTTCACTGGTGATAAGGAGTTCCTGAAGGAGTGGTATCCTGTTATCCGCGGAACAGCAGACTTCTATCTCGACTACATGCAACCGCATCCCAAATACAACAACTGGTTGGTAGTTGTTCCATCTGTCAGTCCGGAGCAAGGACCTTCTGGCAAGTCAACACCCATCACAGCTGGTTGTACGATGGATAATCAGATTGCGTTCGATGCTCTGTCGAACACTCTTCATGCAGCCGAGATACTGGGCGTAGATGAAGCTTATCAGGATAGTCTGAAGGAGGCGATAGCCTTATTGCCTCCAATGCAAATCGGAAAATATAAGCAGTTACAAGAGTGGCTGATTGATGGTGATGATCCTAACAACCAACATCGGCATATTTCACACCTCTATGGACTTTATCCGTCCAACCAGATTAGTCCATACACCCATCCTGAACTCTTTGCAGCCGCTCAGACGACCCTTACCCAACGTGGTGATGAGGCTACAGGATGGAGTCTCGGATGGAAAATATGCTTCTGGGCTCGTATGCTCAACGGTGCCCATGCATTCACCATCCTGAAGAACATGCTGAAACTTCTCCCATCTGAGGATGCAACAAGCCAGTATCCTAATGGGCGTACTTTCCCCAACCTGTTCGATGCCCATCCACCATTCCAGATTGACGGTAACTTCGGAGCAACAGCAGGTATCGCAGAGATGTTACTGCAAAGCCACGATGGTGCTGTCCATCTGCTGCCTGCTCTCCCAACGAACTGGACAACAGGTAACGTGAGCGGACTGCGTGCACGAGGAGGATTTGTCGTTGACATGACCTGGGAGAAAGCAAAACTGCAATACGCAAAGATACATTCTTCCATCGGAGGTGTCATCCGTCTGCGCTCATACGTGCAGTTAGAGGGTGAGGGACTCACTGAGGCAACTGGCGAATGTCCTAATCCATTGTTTGCATCGGCAATCGTTAAGACCCCGTTGGTATCTAAGTCTCTCTCGTCAACACCGAAAGCATCTGTGAAACGCGTTTATGAGTATGATCTACAGACTGAGGCAGGAAAAGACTATTGGATAGGGCAGATAGGAACAGGAATAGATGAGCTCGATTTCTCTACGACGCGCTCCCTTGAGAAGGAAGCCGTGTACGACCTGATGGGTCGCAAAAATGCAAGTGGCACTTTACAAAGAGGCATCAACATCATACGTCAAACACTTGACGATGGCTCCGTTGTTACCAAGAAAGTGTTTGTCAAATAAGAAATTAGCGATTTTTTTACCAATTATTTGGTGGATTCGATGAAACCTTGTATATTTGCACTGTCTAACATTAAAATAAAAGAATATGAAAACAGACATTGCATTATCCAAAAACAGACATTGCACTCTGTTGTGGCAAAAAGCAGTAATGCTGATGCTTATGTTAATGGCAACCACTACATTGTGGGCTACAGATTTTATCATTGACATCAAACTCATTGGTGGTAGTAAATCTACGGTACAAGAAGAAATACAGAACTATAAAGACAAAGGCTGGAAATTGGCAGATAAAGATCTGAATGCTGGATGTGGCCTTTCAAGCGACTATATCTACCTGATCTACAAGACAGCCAGCGATACTGAAGGTATTCCCTTCATAACCGATCTCTACCTAAGCGATAGCGATACTGATCCCAACCTTGGCAAACACGATGTAAAGAATCCGCCTAATTACTTCACGGATAAGTATGGACGCGAGTATGTTCTTTCGGGCTATAGAGGTAGTAGTCACTTCACGAGTTCCGTACATGGCAACTTGAACAGCAATACCAAAGGTGATAATATCTATCTCTACTACACCAAAGCGGCATTCCCCGACAGGCGCGCTCTTACAACCATCTATTTTGACGATAATAAAACTGGAGCTGTTGGTAAGAACGGAGGTTCCTCTGCATACGATGTGAATGCAGGGGCAGGCGGCGATTATATCTACATGCACTTCAAAACAGCAACGCAACCAGAGCAGATTCCTGAGGTTCTAAACATCAATACGGTTGACGACTGGAATAAATTTGCTGATTATGTAAACTCCGGAAAGACAGACTTCCAAGATAAATATGTGAGGCTTCAAAACAACGTTGGTCCTGTAACAACGATGGTAGGAACTGCTGAGCATCCTTTCCGTGGTACTTTCTACGGTGGTTGGTACACGTTGAATGTTAATATCAACAGCGCTGGAGATTGTGCGGCTCCTTTCAGCTGCATCGATGGTGCGACAATTGTGAGACTCAATGTAACAGGAAACGTAACAGGTGGCAAACATTCAGCAGGACTTGTGGGAGGTTGTGCCTCTAATCAGAAGAGTATCATCGAAGAATGTAACATCAGTGCAAATGTCAGCAGTACCACGTATGCAGGAGGTATCGTTGGTCATGGAGGACATAAGGAATTGGAATTAGAAGACTGTCTGTTCAACGGCACCATCAGTGGTTTTGCAAATTATGCCGGAGGATTGCTTGGATGGTGCGACGACTTAAAACTGACGATAAAAGATTGCCTTTTCACAGGAAAGTTCGCACCAGAATCTGGTGGTAAGTTCCATCCTATTGCCTGCAAGTACAGCCTAAGTACAGTCGATGCAACGATTGAACGTGCCCTCTACAGAAGTACCACGAATCCATCCGAGGGGTTGGGTGACAACCTCATCCCAGGATGCGATGGTATACCAATAAATTATTATTACGACTTTGAAAACGGCATGGATGGGTGGACGCTCGTAAATGGAACAACTCAATCAGGCATACAGTCAAAAGATTGGCACACGGGCAATAAGGGTTTCCTCTTCGAGGGTAGCGATAAAGACCAAATCATCGTTTCTCCAGAACTTCCTGGTCATGGAGGGATGGAGCTGTATATCTATCTTCATGGACTGGAAGGCCAGAATGTTGCTTACCAAATCGGTACGTCGACCACCACGAACGACCTTGATGCCTTCAATTGGGTTGAGGCACAGACTGGACAAATCAAAAACTGGAGTGTATGTTGTGTAGAGTTTAGAGCGGGCGTAAAATATATTGCGATTAAATGTATAGGTGGCAGTTCTCCACTCTACATCGATGATATCTGTATCAAAGAGGGCTTATATACTCCATTTGATTTATGCGCTAATGACATTACTCCAACAGCAGCAAAACTGACATGGGAGGGTAACACCGATCAATACAATGTGCGTTACAGAAAAGGACCAGAATTCTATGAAAACTTCGATGATAGTTTCAATAATAACACCCTCTCGTGGCGTACGCGTAACTCTGGCGGAAACGAACTCACAAACTGGATGTATTGTTACTTCTCCCAAATGACAAATAATTTGTTGTATGGTCATAACGGAGATATTGTAGCCTTAGTCGGAAGCACTGCCAAGAAAGAACCGTACGCTGTCGACAACTGGTTAGTCTCGCCAGAGGTAACCCTTGACGGAACATTGTCGTTCTGGATGATGGATGTCGGTGACAACCCTGCACATTTCGAGGTGTTGGTTTCCACAACTACGAATACCAACATCAATAACTTTGAGCTTTTGGCCGAACCAAATCATGGTAGCAACCCATACGTTTGGACGGAAATCACGCTTGACCTGAGCAAGTATCAAGGCGTAAAAGGATATATCGCCTTCCGCATGAAGGATGAAGGAAAAGACTTCATTGCGATTGATGACATTACGATTCGGACCAACGACTGGGCAACAACGACAACTAATGAGAAAAACATATTGCTGAGTGGTCTGCAACCTACAACAACTTATGAATTCCAGGTACAAGGAGTTAAGGGCAATCAGACAACCGAATGGTCTAAGGTCGCTAATTTCACCACATTATCTACTGTTGCTGATGATGTGAATGGTGACGGAACAGTTGACACTCAGGATGTTCTCGGCATTTATGACTTTATGCAACAATGGAATGGAAGCACGCCAGTAGGAAAGTATGATGTGAATCACGATGGTATCGTCGATACGCAAGATGTGCTGGAGGTGTACAAGTATATTCAAGAGCGATAGCCCCCTCCGACTCCCCCAGGGGGGAGAGAAGAGTCTCTATACTTTAGCTCTTCGGCTCATTCAGGAGCGCAAGTGTGCATTTTTTGACGTGCAAAGTAGGTGGTAAGGCGACAATTACTACACCTTATTCCCTGATATGTGCAAAAAAATGGATGCTTGCGCTCTTTTTTTTGTAACTTTGCGGCCAATAAAAAGTGAAAAGTGAAGAGTTAAGAGTTTTTGAGGTAAGAGGTAAGAAGTAAGAGGTAAGAGGATAGTTCGCTGGTGTATACATCCTATGGTGTTCTCTCACCTCTCACCACTCACCTCTCACCACTAAATCAAAATAGTCAAATTGTAAATGATAAGATTATGTTGAAGATTATTGTATTAGCAAAGCAGGTGCCTGACACTCGTAACGTAGGCCCTGAAGCTATGACCCCAGAGGGTACTGTGAATCGTGCAGCCCTCCCTGCTGTGTTCAATCCTGAGGACTTGAACGCTTTGGAGCAGGCAATCCGTTTGAAGGAACAGCATCCTGGTTCGACCATCACTATGCTTACTATGGGACTTCCAAAGGCAGCAGAGGTGTTGCGTGAGGGTCTGTATCGTGGTGCAGACAACGGTATTCTGTTGACTGACCGTGCGCTTGGTGGTGCGGACACATTGGCAACCAGCTACACATTGGCACAGGCCATCAAGAAAGTGGGCGATTACGACATCATCCTCTGTGGTCGTCAGGCTATCGATGGTGATACGGCTCAGGTCGGTCCACAGGTGGCTGAGAAACTGGGTCTGACTCAGATTACTTACACGGAAGAGATTCTGGAATGTACTAAGGAAAAGATTGTTGCTCGCCGTCATATCGATGGGGGTGTGGAGACCGTTGAGGCTCCGCTGCCTATCGTGGTAACTGTGAACGGTAGTGCTGCTCCTTGCCGTAGCCGTAACGTGAAGCGTATCATGGCTAACAAGAAAGTGGAATTCACCACTTGGGGTGCTGCTGACATCGATGCCGACCCAACTCAGATTGGTAAGGCTGGTAGTCCTACGAACGTGAAGGCTGTGAAGAGCATCGTGTTCAAGGCTAAGGAAACTAAGACTTTGACAAGTAGCGACGAGGATATCAATAACTTAATGAAGGAATTAATCGAAAGCAACACGATTGGCTAATAAAGTTTATAGTTGATAGTTTATAGTTAAGAGTTTTTGAGGTAAGAGGTAAGAGGTAAGAAGTAAGAGGTAAGAAAGATAGACTTTAGCAGAGTGTCGTCTGTAACTCCTGAACTCCTGTAACTCCTGAACTCCTAATTAAATAGTTAAATTGTAAATCATTAAATTTAAAATAAATAGTCAATTGTAAATAGCTAAATAGTAAATGATAATATGAACAGCGTATTTGTATATATAGAAATAGGTGAACAGAATAAAATTGCTGACGTGAGCCTCGAACTCTGTACCAAGGGTCGCAAGCTCGCTAACGAACTCGGTGTGAAGCTGGAGTGCGTATGTGTCGGCAGCGGTCTCAACGGTATTGAGAAGGAGTTGTATCCATACGGGGTTGACCGTGTACATGTGTTCGACGACGCTCGTCTCTTCCCTTACACCTCGCTCCCTCATCAGGATGCTGTGGTGAATCTGTTCAAGGAAGAGAAACCTCAGATCTGTCTGCTTGGTGCTACCGTAATCGGTCGTGACCTTGGTCCACGCGTCTCTTCTGCACTCCATTCAGGTTTGACAGCCGACTGTACTCAGCTCGAGATTGACGACTTCGACATGAAGGTGAAGGAAGGTGATGATTTCGTTGACAAACACTATGAGAAGCAGTTGATGCAGATTCGTCCTGCATTCGGTGGTTCAATCATCGCAACTATCGTGAATCCAGAGCATCGTCCACAGATGGCAACCGTTCGCGACGGTGTGATGAAGCGTGAGATTCTCGATGAGAACTACAAAGGTGAAGTCGTAAAGCATGAGGTAGGTAAGTATGTGCCAGAGACGGATTACATCGTAAAGGTGCTCGACCGTCATGTTGAGGCAGCAAAGCATAACCTGAAGGGTGCAAGCATCATCGTAGCAGGTGGTTACGGTGTGGGCAGCAAGGAAGGTTTCGACCTCCTGTTCAAGCTCGCAAAGGAAATCCACGCTGAGGTGGGTGCCAGCCGTGCTGCTGTCGATGCAGGTTGGATTGACCACGACCGTCAGATTGGTCAGACAGGTGTGACCGTTCGTCCAAAGGTATATATCGCATGCGGCATCAGTGGTGCCATCCAGCATATTGCCGGTATGAAGGAGTCGGGTATCATCATCTCTATCAACAACGATCCGAACGCACCAATCAACCAGATTGCTGACTATAACATCAACGGCAACCTCGAAGACGTGTTGCCAAAACTCATCAAGTATTACAAACAAAATAACAAGTAAGAGAAATGGCTAATTCATATACTGATATACCTGAGATTAAGTTCCACATGGAACATCCAATGATGCAGCGCATCGTGGAACTCAAAGAACGTAACTTCGAGGATAAGGGCAAGTATGATTATGCTCCTGAGGATTTCGAAGATGCTATGGACAGCTACGACAAGGTGCTTGAGGTAGTTGGTGATATCAATGCGAACATCATCGCTCCAAATGCAGAGGATGTTGATGCAGAGGGTCCTCACTGTGAGAACGGTCGCGTACGCTATGCTTCCAAGACTTACGAGAACCTCGACGCAACCCGTAAGGCTGGTCTGAACGGTATGACGATGCCTCGTCGCTATGAGGGACTGAACCTCCCCGTAACTGTTTATACTGCTGCAAACGAGATCGTCAGCGCAGGCGATGCAGGATTCGAGAACATCTGGTCACTCCAGGACTGTATCGAGACTCTCTACTGCTTCGGCAACGAAGAGCAGCGTAAGAAATACATCCCACGTGTATGTGCAGGTGAAACAATGTCTATGGACCTTACTGAGCCTGATGCAGGTTCTGACCTTCAGTCAGTTATGCTCAAGGCTACTTACGACGAGAAGGAGGACTGCTGGCGTCTGAATGGTGTGAAGCGATTCATCACCAACGGTGACTCTGACATCCACCTCGTACTCGCACGTAGTGAGGAAGGTACACGCGACGGACGTGGACTCTCTATGTTCATCTACGACAAGCGTAACGGTGGCGTGAATGTTCGTCGTATCGAGAACAAGATGGGTATTCACGGAAGCCCAACATGTGAGCTTACTTACAAGAACGCGAAGGCAGAACTCTGTGGCGACCGTAAGCTGGGTCTGATCAAGTACGTGATGTCGCTCATGAACGGTGCTCGTCTGGGTATCGCAGCTCAGTCAGTAGGTATCGAGCAGGCAGCATACGAAGAGGCACTCGCATACGCACAGGATCGTAAGCAGTTCGGTAAGGAAATCATCAACTTCCCTGCTGTGTACGACATGATTGCTACCATCAAGGCTAAGTTGGACGCAGGACGTAGCTTGCTCTATCAGACAGCTCGTTATGTGGACATCTACAAGGCACTCGAGGATATCGCTCGCGACCGTCAGCTCACTCCAGAGGAGCGTAAGGAACTCAAGCAGTTCAGTCGTCTGGCTGATGCCTTCACTCCGCTCGCAAAGGGTATGAACAGTGAGTTTGCCAACCAGAGCTCATACGATGCTATCCAGGTACACGGCGGTTCAGGCTTCATGTTGGAGTACAAGTGTCAGCGTATCTATCGTGACGCACGTATCACCAGCATCTACGAAGGAACAACTCAGCTTCAGACCGTAGCTGCTATCCGCTATGTGACGAACGGCACTTACACATCAGTTATCAACGATATGATTGCCGATGTGAAGGCTAATCCTGCATCAGAGGCATACAGCAACTATGTGGCACGTATCGAAGCGATGGCTCAGAAGCTCGATCAGGCTATCGAGTACGTGAAGGCTCAGGAGAATCAGGATGTGCTCGACTTCTGCGCTCGCAAGCTCTACGAGATGACAGCCTACACCATCATGTCACTCCTCGTGCTGCAGGACACCATGCGTAATGCAGAACTCTTCAGCAAGAGTCTGACTATCTTCGTCAATCATGCTGAGAGCGAGGTAGCTCGTCATCAGAACTACATCAACTGCATGAATGCAGAAGTACTTGAGAACTACAAGCAGTAAGCTGACTTGGACATATAAACAAAAAAGAGGGCTCTGCCCTCTTTTTTTGTTTCAAGTTTCAAGATTCAGGATTCAGGTTTCAAGTTTCAGGTTTCAGGTTTCAGGTTTCAAGCTGCTAGCGTCTAAAGTCTCGTTAACCGCTAACCATTAACCTACTAACCTCTATTTATATAAGAATCGTTTGATGTTCTTCTTTGGTGTCTTCTGGAATTCTTCCTCTTGCACCTCGAAAGCAGTGATCTGTACAAACTTAGGAAGCAGTTCGTTGACCGCCGGGCGTGAGCTCTCGAAGATATAAGCCAACTGGCCGCGTTGCAGCTTGACGCGTTCGAGCGTTGCATCGTTCACATAAACCAAGGCAACAAATTTCTGGTCACGCTGTACGAGCACACACTCGTCAGCCAGTGAGTTGCTGAGAATCACATCCTCAACCTCCTCTGGATAGACGTTCTGACCGTTCGCACCCAGCAGCATATTCTTCTTGCGACCGCGTATGAAGATGAATCCTTCGCTATCTACAGTCACCAAGTCACCCGTATGGAGCCAACCGTCTGCATCGATAGCCTCCGCAGTTGCTTCTGGGTTCTTGTAGTAGCCTGTCATCATGTTGGTTCCTCTTACCAGCAGCTCACCTGGTTTGTTCTGAGGATCGTCGCTTGCCACCTTCATCTCCATTCTCGATACAATCTTTCCGCACGAACCCACCTTGCTCTTCGCATGACCTATATAGCTGATAAGTGGTGCACACTCGGTCATACCGTAACCTGTAGTATATGGCAGCTTGATGGCTTTCATGAACTTGTCAACCTCTCTGTTCACTGCTGCACCTCCGAATATCACTTCGATGAAGCGACCGCCGAAGACCTGGATGAGCTGCTTGCGTATCTTGCTGTAGATGATCTGACGAATACCAGGAATAGCCAACAGGAACTTCATCTTAGGTGTCTTCAGTGCTGGGAACACCTTGGTTTGGATGATCTTCTCAACGATGAGCGGAACAGTCACTACGAGGAACGGACGCACGTCGGCAAAGGCCTTCAGCAGCACCTGAGGGCTGGGGATACGTGTGAGCAAGTAGATAGGACGACCTGTAGTCATCGGGTAGAGGAATTCAATAGAGAATCCGTACATGTGAGCCATCGGGAGAATCGACATGAACTGATCCTGATCTGTAGGAGTGGGGAGGAAATCGTGGCAGAACACCACATTTGACCAGAAGGTACGATACGGTAGCATCACACCTTTTGGATTGCCTGTTGAGCCCGAAGTGTAGCTGATCAGCGCAAGCTTCTCAAGGTCTATCTCCTCGAATTCCACATCCTCTGCTTTCACACCCTCAGGATAACGTTTCTTGAACGCCTCGTCTGCCTCCTTGAATACCTTTGTGAGCGGAGTTTCTTTTCCCTCTTCCTCTGCAAACGGACGGAATGTAGCGACATTAATCAAGAGGTCCTTGTCGAGTGTGTGAGCGCTATCATATACTTTTTGGCTGGTGATGAGCAGCTTCGCCTCCGAATGCTTGGTGAGGCTCTCTATCTGGTCGATATGGAAGTCTGCCAACAGAGGCACAGCCACGATACCGCTCGTGAAGATGCTCAGGAACGAAATAGCCCAATTGGAGCTGTTCTTGTCGCAAAGTGCAATCTTGTCTTCTGGCTTGACACCATATATTTCATATACGAGACGGAGTCTTTGGATGTGTTCAAATACATCTTTGTGTGAATAGGCGATATCTGTGCCGTAGTCAGCAAAAGCTAACGAGTCCCATTCGCGCTTGAACATCGCATTGATGTGAGCCATCATGGGCCTGTCCTGTAATTCAGTCGTCATCTGATGTTTTTTAATTGGTTTCTGATAAATGATGAGAGTTCTCTCGTGATTCGGGCTGCAAAGTTAGTGGTTTTTTCTTGTTCAGCCTTACTATGGATTCCAAAAAGCGTCGTTTCGACCCTCATTTTTTCACAAAACGCTCTGTTTTGCGCACCTTAGGTTGCAAGCACCTTTATTTAATTTATTAATTATTTTTGTTTCGCATTGGCTCAACTTAAGAAGTTAACGCTTCGCTAGGAGTTATCACCTGCGGCTCGAAGTTAACGCTTCGCTAGGAGTTATCGCCTTTGGCTTGACGATAGTCTGCAGATGTGTACATCCGTTGGTTCCGTC
>JAFZYE010000005.1 GCA_017616445.1 Bacteroidaceae bacterium | reverse complement strand
ACAAATTGTCTGAAAAAAAATATATCCCAAAGATTTGGTGTCCGAACGGTTCGAAGTGGATTCGCGTCAGCTTTGTGACGTATCAGGAGAACCGCCACAACTGCCTAAAGTGTACGGATGGGAAGACTTATTCACTGATACAGGCTTAACCATTATAGACGTACTTAGCCTAAATTCGACCCGTATTAAGCCTGCAAACGGGTTGAATTTAGGCTGAATACTTTTGAAATGAAGTGTGAGGAAAAACTTATTTCAGGATGGCATCGATGGCTTCTGCAATTGTGTCAACTTCTTTCGACAGCTCTTCCTGATACTGTTTGAAGAAGGCTTTGGCATTCTTGCGCTCGTAGTTGCTGAGACGGCTGTTGAAGTCGTCATATACTTTGAGTATCTTCTCCTGGGCTTCTGCCACTTTTTCCATATTCGCTTTCTTGTCTGCTGCTGCAATAACAGTTGCTGTGAACAGATCGCTCATGATGTAGTGCAATCCTTTCTTTGCGATTCTTTTCTTTGCCATAGGACTTAAGTTAATTTATAATTTATAATGTAAAATGTATAATGTATAATTATATTGGCTAATGGGCCTTTCGTCTTTTACCTTTTGGCTTTTTTCCACTCGCAAGGCGAGTTGATTTGATGGCAAAGATACAAAAAAGTTGAAAGATGAAAGTTGAAAGTTGAAAGTTTTTTCATTTTTTCTTAACTCTTAACTCTTAATTCTTAACTTTTTTGTAACTTTGCAGTCCAAAAAGGTAGAAACTAAGCTCAATATATTATATTTTATTATTCAACATGGAAAAAAGCGCATTACAAATTGCACGTGCTGCATATCAGCCAAAACTGCCTAAGGCTCTCTTAGGTCCTGTTGTTGCAAAGGAAGGTAAGCCAACTCAGAGTGTTGGTGACCAGGAAGAAATCAAGGCATTGTTCCCTAATACATACGGCATGCCAGTCATCGAATTCGAAGCAGGTGAGCAGAAAAAGCTCGAACCATTCAACGTGGGTATCATCCTCTCGGGTGGTCAGGCTCCTGGTGGTCATAACGTAATCTCTGGTCTGTTCGACGGAGTGAAGTCTCTGAACCCAGCTAACAAGCTCTATGGATTCATCCTCGGTCCTGGTGGTTTGGTTGACCACAAATACATGGAGATCACTCCTGAGTTGATGGACGAGTACCGCAATACAGGTGGTTTCGACATCATCGGCTCGGGTCGTACGAAGCTGGAAGAGGTTGACCAGTTTGAGAAGGGTATCCAGATTCTGCGTGAGTTGGGTATCAAGGCTCTTGTCATCATCGGTGGTGACGACTCAAACACGAATGCATGTGTGCTCGCAGAGTACTATGCAGCCAAGAAGTATGGTGTTCAGGTAATCGGTTGTCCAAAGACCATCGACGGTGACCTAAAGAACGAGCAGATTGAGACTTCGTTCGGATTCGATACAGCTTGTAAGACTTACTCTGAGTTGATCGGTAACATCCAGCGTGACTGTAACTCAGCTCGTAAGTACTGGCACTTCATCAAACTGATGGGTCGTTCAGCAAGCCACATCGCATTGGAGTGTGCACTTCAGTGTCAGCCTAACATCTGTCTGATCAGCGAGGAAGTAGAGGCAAAGAACATGAGTCTTGACGATGTAGTTACTTACATTGCTCAGGCTGTAGCTGTTCGTGCTGCTGAGGGTAACAACTTCGGAACAGTATTGATTCCAGAAGGTTTGATTGAGTTCATCCCTGCCATCAAGAAGCTGATTGCTCAGTTGAACGACATCCTTGCTACTCCTGAGGCTCAGAACCTAGGACGCAGCGAACAGATTGACTTCGTGAAGACTCACATCTCAAAGGAAAACCTCGAGGTGTTCAACTCACTCCCAACAAGTGTGGCTCGTCAGCTGGCTTTGGACCGCGACCCACACGGAAACGTTCAGGTATCGCTCATCGAGACAGAGAAGTTGCTCTCTGCTATGGTAGCAGTGAAACTCGAGCAGTGGAAGAAGGAAGGTAAGTATGTTGGTAAGTTCGGTACTCAGCACCACTTCTTCGGCTATGAAGGTCGTTGTGCTGCTCCATCGAACTACGATGCAGACTACTGCTATTCTCTGGGTTACAACGCATCACGTCTGATTGCAAACGGCAAGACCGGTTATATGTCAGTCATCCGCAACACCACAGCTCCTGCTGCTGAGTGGATTGCAGGTGGTGTGCCTATCACGATGATGATGAACATGGAGAAGCGTAACGGTAAGATGAAGCCTGTAATCCGTAAGGCTCTCGTTGAACTCGATGGCGCTCCATTTAAGTTCTTCGCATCAAAGCGTGATGTATGGGCTAAGGAGACAGCATACGTTTATCCAGGTCCAATCCAGTACTGGGGACCAACAGAGGTATGCGACCAGCCTACCAAGACATTACAGTTGGAACATAAGTAGTTAGGAGTTAGAAGTTAGGAGTTAGGAGTTGCAGACGATACTCCGCTAACCGAAAACCAATATGGTCGAAAGACAAAAGGCAAAAGTCAAAAAGCCAAAGACGACTACAAAGCGTAAGGGGAAGAAGAAAGGTTCTTCCCCTTTGCGTCATGTGACATCATATACGTTATGGGCCACATTGGCTGTCGTAGGAGCCATCATTTTGTTTTTTGTCGGAAAACTCATTGTCGATAATGCCTTTGTCATCCGGGCGAAGTTCGGTGATATCGTCTATCCTGAGGGTGATGTGCGAGGAATCGATATCAGCCATTATCAGGACGAGATTGATTGGGATCGTCTGCGTAATGCTGAACTGAACGGAGTACCTATCCGATTCATCTTTATCAAGGCGACGGAGGGGACGAACATCATAGACGAGAACTTCAACCAGAACTTCTATCATGCACGCGGAAACGGATTCCTGCGTGGCGCCTATCATTTCTTCTCCACTTCGACCGATCCTGTGCAGCAAGCCAAGCATTACTGTAAGATTGTGCAGCTTGACCCAGAGGACATCGCTCCCATACTGGACGTAGAGAAGCGTGACGGCCTTAGTGCGGAACAGCTGCGTAAGAATGTCATCCGCTGGATGGACTATGTGGAGAAACACTATGGTGCCACACCTATTCTATATACTTCGTACAGTTTCCGGAAGGACTATCTGAACACGCCTGAATTCGACCGTTATCCGTTCTGGATAGCCCACTACTATGTAGATAAACTTTCATACAAGGGTGAGTGGAAATTCTGGCAACACTCTGACTGCGGTCATGTGGACGGAATCAAAGGTGAAGTAGATATCAACGTGTTTAATGGAACCTATGAAGACCTGTTGGAACTGAGAGTAGGGGAGGAGGATTGATGATTAACAGCGAAAGAATCAAAGTCGTCAAGAACGAGATAGATGCACAGCTCATCTACCACGAACTGAAGTCGGAAGGCGATTTCGTGAGTTTTGCCCGTCGTTTTGTGTACGATACAGATGCCAAAGTAGCTCGTAATGCCTTGTGGATATTGACCAAAGCAAGCGACCAGGAACTCTCTGCTCTTCAGGTGATGCTTCATGAGCTGATGGAGCGAGCGATGACCACAGACAGTTCTGCTGTGCGTCGTCTGTCGCTTAATATAGTTGAGAGGCTGAAGATGGAAGAGGATGACCTACGAACCGACTTCCTGGATTTCTGTCTGGAACGTATGGCGAACATCGAGGAATTGCCTGGTTGTCAGTCTGTATGTATGAAACTCGCTTTCCGCATGTGCCGGTTCTATCCTGAACTGATGGGAGAGTTCATGCGTACGATTGAAGGGATGGAAATCGACTACTACAAGCCTGCTGTCAAATGCATCAGAAGCAGGATTATGAGCGGTAAGTTCAAATGAAAGGACATAGGACGTCGAACAGGCGGAAGAGGCGATGATTAAACTTTTTGCGAGAAAATAGGTCAATTCAATAGAATTGAAACTTAATTGATTTGTAATGACACGAACAACTTTCTTATTGAAACACGCTGTGTTGTCGATAATGATGATTATCGGCGTTTTTGTTGTAGGTACGGCTGACCTGAATGCCCAGTCGAAAGATGAGGAAATGAACCGTATATTGGCCTATATGCAAAGGGCGATGCGATTCAATCAGGCTGCTCCACAAGAGAAGGTGTACCTGCATTTCGACAACACAGGATATTTCAAGGGCGAGACGATACGATTCAAGGCATACGTGAAGAGGATGGACTCAGATCAGCCTTCGAACATCAGTACGGTGTTGTATGTGGAACTTGTGAATCCGATAGGTGACGTGTGTGAACGCAGAACGCTGAAGGTGGAGAAAGGTATGGCTGACGGCGATATCTTGCTTGACAGTATCGTAGGCGGAAGTGGATTCTATGAAGTTCGTGCTTTTACACGTTATATGTCGAATTGGGGCACTCCGGCTGCGTTCAGTCGCGTGTTCCCAATCTTCAACAAACCCAAGACAGAAGGAAACTACTCGAATGCGGTGATTGACAAGGTGAGCTTCAGACACCGATTGCCAAATACACGCGTGGATGAAAATGGTAAGGTGGCCGAATCGACAACAGACATGGCCATGAACAGCGTGAAGTTCTATCCCGAAGGAGGTGATCTGGTAAATGGGCTGAAGAGCCGTGTGGCCTTTTCGGTGACGAGTAAGGACGGAAAACATGTTGCGACGAAAGGTAATCTGCTGAATGCACAGAAACAGAAGATAGGGACCGTTGAGACTGACGAGTCGGGCAGAGGTGTGTTCGAAGTCGTACCGAAGTCTGCGAGTGAAGCTCTGTTTGTGCAACTCCCTGACGAGAAGGGAAAGATGAAAGAATACCAGTTGCCTGATGCCCAACAGGAGGGATGTGTGCTGACCCTCGATATGATGGACGACACAGAGATTACGGCCTCCATACATGCTACAGCTGGCATGCAGGGACGACTGCTGGGGTATGTGCTGATGCACAACGGTTCGATTCTGGAATGCGACACGATGACGGCGCAACCCTCCATGGTGAAGCGGTTCGATAAACTCTCCTTACCAGGTGGCGTGAGTCAGTTCACCCTGTTCAGCTCCGAAGGACGTATCCTGGCTGAACGTCTGTTCTTCCTCATGCCGTTCGCTTCGGAATCCGACAGCATCTATGTGACGACAGCTCTGCGTTCACTCTCTCCTTGCTGTAAGGTGGAACTGGACCTGCAGGCTGCACCGAATTCATCCATCTCGTTCTCCGCAATGGATGCAGCCACGATGACAAACGGTAAGGAAGGCAACATGAAGACATGGATGCTGCTCTCGAGCGAGGTTAGCGGCTACATCGATTCGCCCGACTATTACTTCGAGGCTGATGATGTTGCACATAGACGGGCTGCAGACCTGCTGATGATGACTCAGGGATGGCGTCGATACGACTGGCAATTGATGTCGGGACAGAAGGTGCTGGAGAAAGTGGAACCTAACGAAGACGGACTCTATATATTCGGTACATTGAAATCGAAGAGCAAGAAACGTGATGTGGGGAATGTGGACTTGAGCATGACCCTCTTCAACCGCGAAGGACAATCGATGTCGGGTAAAGCAAAGACCGACAGTCTCGGACGCTATTCGTTCAAGCTGCCCGACTGTAGCGGCGACTGGGCCTTGCAAATCAAATCGGAGAAGGAAGGTGAGGCACAGAACTATGTGATTACCGTCGATCGCCATTTCTCCCCTGCGATGCGATTGCTTTCGCCTTACGAGACGGAGATGATACCTGTGGGCGAATGTAACTTCTTCAAGAAGACGGAAGAAGAACCGGAGGAATTTGTCAGCATCACCAAGAAGGTGCATGTGTTGCCTACGGTGAAGGTGAAGACGCGTCGAATCCTGGGCGACCTGCATGTGAACTGGTACGATGAGGACTGGGCATTCAGCAAAGCATCCGTCTATTACGACTGCGACACCTATGCCGACGAGATAGCCGATAGGGGAGAGGAACAGCCTACGTTCGACACCTGGCTCAAGAGCAAGAACAGTTTGATTGACGGTGTGTGTGACCCACTCCCTACACATCAGATTTATATACTACCGACTGAGATAGGAAAAGCAGACGAGAATGCAGGGAAGGTGAAATATCTGGCAAGAGAGGCAGATGCAAACGGGTCCAGTCCGGAACACTACAAGGAGACACTGATGTCGACATCGGGTGAGAAGCCTGTATTTGCCTATGATAACGGACTCTCCTACGACCGTCGACCCATCGTATGGATTGTGAACAACATGTTCTGTACCATTACTGATTATAAAGGTACACGCCTGACATTCACCAAGACCAACAACGATACAGGTATTATCGAACGACCAGACTTCCTCAACGAAGCTAAGTCCGTCTATTTCACGGAAAACCTCAACGTGCTGAACGACTACATCCAGTCGACCGACCTGATGGGTGTGAATCCCGTGATTGCCTTCGTCTATACCCATCCCCTCTTCTATTTCAAGACGAAAGGACTGCGCAAGTCGCACTTCTACGGCTATAACATGCCGACGAAGTTCGAGATGGAAGACTACAGCATACTGCCTCCTACAGAAGACTTCCGACGTACCCTCTACTGGGATGCCAACGTGAAGACAGATAAGGACGGAAAGGCAAAGGTGGAATTCTGGAACAACTCGTCGGCCAAGGAGTTCTTTATCTCCGCTGAGGGAATGACTGCCGACGGAAAGCTGTTGATAAGCGAATAAAGACCCTCCCCCTTGCCCCTCCCTTTAGGGCGGGGAGTGGTTACCAACGGATGTTAACATCTTATGGTTTTCTCTCACCTCTCACCACTCACCTCTTACCTCTAAAAATATATAAATGATGCTAAAGTATTACGATCTGAAACGTGTAAACGCCTCATTCGGTGAAGACCTGAAGGCCGCAGTCAGCCGAGTGACACAATCAGGCTGGTACCTCAAAGGACGCGAGGTGGAACAGTTTGAGAGTGAATTTGCTGCCTATACAGGTGTGAACTATTGTGTCGGAGTCGCTAACGGGCTTGATGCCCTCTCAGCCGTGTTGACCGCATGGAAACTGATGTACGGTTGGAACGACGGCGATGAGGTAATCCTACCCGATAACACTTTTATCGCTACAGCGTTGGCTGTTTCGAGAACAGGATTGAAACCTGTGCTCTGTGAGCCTCACATGGACGTCCCGACAATTGATGAGACCCAAATAGAGCGGTTGATTACTCCCCTCACGCGTGCCATCATACCAGTACACCTCTACGGATTGATGTGCAATATGGATGCCATCAATAAGATGGCCCGCAAACATAAGTTGAAAGTGCTCGAAGATGCTTGTCAGGCACATGGAGCAATCTATAACTCCAGCACATCACTCCAGCTGTCCACCCTCTTTGGCAAACGGGCAGGAAACAACGCCGATGCAGCAGCTTTCAGTTTCTATCCTGCCAAGAACCTCGGATGTATGGGCGACGGAGGAGCTGTCACAACCAACAACAAGGAGTTGGCTACATTGGTGCGTTCGATTACCAACTACGGACAGACAGAGAAATATGTGCACGACTATATGGGATTCAACAGCCGTCTTGACGAACTCCAGGCTGCTATCCTCTCCGTGAAGCTGCAACGATTGGATAAAGACAACTCGCGTCGTATGGAGTTGGCTCACTATTACTCAACTCATATCTGCCATCCGGCAGTAGAATTGCTGCCCGACATTACGGACAACAGTCATGTCTATCATGTATATGCCATCAAGTGCAAGAACCGTAATTACCTCCGTCAGCTACTATATGAAAACGGTATCGAGACTTTGATTCATTACCCGATACCGATTCATCGACAGAAGTCGTATGTTGATTATGCCTCCCTGCATCTTCCCATTTCCGACCATTGGGCTGATGATGAGCTAAGTCTCCCACTCAGTCCTCAGATGACAGACGAGGAAGCCCGTATGGTGGTCGACTGCATCAATCAGAACATTTTTTAAAATTTAAAAATGAAATAATTAAGTCTCACCCTTTGGGGGAGATTTAGAGGGGGCTCCCCTTCAGCAGTTCCGCATATCTGCTGATATACTTGCCAAGAATGTCGAACTCGATGTTTACTTTCGTGCCGACTTCGATGGCGTGGAAGTTCGTGTTGTCGAAAGTGTAAGGGATGATGTTCACCTGGAAGGTGTCGTTGTCCGGATTGCAAACCGTGAGGCTTACACCGTTTACTGTAACTGAACCCTTATCAACCGTGATGTAACCTCTGCGTGCCATCTCCTCATCGAACTGATAGCGGAAGGTGTAAGTCCAGCTGCCTTGAGCGTCCTCAACAGCCGTACATACTGCTGTCTGGTCCACATGTCCCTGAACGATATGTCCGTCAAGACGTCCGTTCATCATCATGCTACGTTCTACGTTCACCTCGTCCCCTACCTTCAAGTCACCAAGGTTGCTGCGATCGAGCGTTTCTTTCATAGCTGTTACGACATAGGTGCCGTTCTCAATCTTTACTACGGTGAGACATACTCCATTGTGTGCCACACTCTGATCAATTTTCAACTCATCTACGAACGAGCACTTCATCGTGAAGTGTACATTTTCCAATTCGTGTTCGATTGCGACAACCGTCGCACATTCTTCTACTATTCCTGAAAACATAATATTATTTACAATTTAACCATTTACGATTTACAATTTATTTATTTGACTATTTCCCTATTTTTCGCTGCAAAATTACGAAAAAAAGTTGAATTGTTGAATAGTTGAATAGTTTAATAGTTTGAAAATCGAAAGAAAAAAATGAAAAAAACTAAACTTTTTCTTAACTCTTAACTCTTAATTCTTAACTTTTTCCTAACTCCTAACTCCTAACTCCTAACTTTTTACTATCTTTGCAGTCCAAAAGGCAGCAACCTTGGCTGCGCCTCGGCAATTGAAATCATTTTCATTGCACTCGGCTTGCACAAGGTTTGTCACTCGCTTTCGATCATCGGGATGTAGCGCAGTTGGTAGCGCACTACGTTCGGGACGTAGGGGTCGGGCGTTCAAGTCGCCTCATCCCGACTGACGAAAGAGGAATCGTAATCTATTGATACTATGACTAAGGAAGAACGTCAACGAATCATTAACTTGGTAAAGAACGAAGTGGTTCCTGCTGTTGGATGCACGGAACCGATTGCTGTAGCGCTTTGTGTAGCAAAAGCGACAGAGACATTGGGTCAGTTGCCTGAGCGGATTGAAGTGTTGCTGAGTGCTAATATCCTGAAGAATGCAATGGGTGTGGGCATTCCGAATACAGGGATGATAGGTCTGCCGATTGCGATTGCGCTGGGTGCGATTTGCGGTAAGTCAAGCTATCAGTTGGAAGTATTGAAGGATGTCGATGCACAGGCTGTGGAACAGGGTCGGAACTATATTGCGGAACATCCTATCATCATTCAGTTAAAACCTGGTATCAAGGAAAAACTGTATGTGGAAATCATCGTGACAGCGAAGACAGGTTCAACGGCTTCTGCTATCATCAGTGGTGATCACACGAATTTTGTCTATCTGTCGAAAGATGATAAGGTGTTGATGGACAACCGTACAGATGAGCGCGAGGAAAGTGAAGAAACAGATGACAGCTGGTTGTCACTCCGTAAAGTGTACGACTTCGCTACGACCGCTCCACTCGACGAGATTGCTTTCATCAACGAGGCTCAGCGACTCAACGAGGCAGCTGCCGAGAAATCCCTTCATGGCAACTACGGACATCTGTTGGGTAAGACGCTCACCCGTCCGCTGGGAAAGGGCATCATGGGCGATTCCATCTTCTCGCACATCATCTCCACTACCGCATGTGCTTGCGATGCCCGTATGGCTGGTGCGATGATTCCTGTGATGAGCAACTCAGGAAGCGGCAATCAGGGTATCTGTGCTACGTTGCCTGTTGTGACTTTTGCCAAAGAAAACCACAATACCGAAGAGGAACTCACGCGTGCATTGATGCTGAGTCATTTGGCTGCCATCTATATGAAACAGAGTCTGGGTAAGTTGTCTGCCTTGTGCGGATGTGTGGTTGCTTCTACTGGTAGCAGTTGCGGCATAACCTATCTGATGGGTGGTGGCTACGAGCAGGTGTGCGCTTCCGTGAAGAATATGATTGCAAACCTCAGCGGCATGATTTGTGACGGAGCGAAACCCAGTTGTACCCTCAAGCTCGCAAGTGCCGTTTCCACTGCTGTCCTGAGTGCCATGATGGCCATCAGCGGAGAGTGTGTGAGCAGCACAGAAGGAATTATCGACGATGATGTGGACCGCAGCATACACAACCTTACAAAAATAGGTAAGGATGCGATGAACGAGACCGACCGCTGTGTGCTCGATATCATGACAAGTAAATAGAGGTAAGAAATAAGGAGTAAGAGGTAAGAAATGACAGGTCCTCTTTTGTCACCCTAAAAGGGAGATGATAAACATGATAAAAAAAACGTAGAACAATTTCTTACTGTATTTCGAATACGTAGCCGAATCCTTGACGATTTACGATGTGGCTTGCATAAGGTCCGAGCTTCTTGCGTAGACGGGTCATATGGACGATTACAGTATGGTCTGTGACAATGACTCCATCCCAAATGCTGTCCATCAGCTGCTGACGCGAAAGAACTTGTCCACGGTTCGTGAGCAACAGGCATAGCAGGTCGTACTCGGTGCGAGTGAGGCTGGCTGGTTTTCCGTCAATGGTTATGGTCTTGCTGTCGAGGTTTACTTGCAAGCCCTGGAAACGGAGAACATGTCTTCCGAGTCGGGTTTCGACGACATTCATCACGTAGTCGCCCAATTTCTCACATTCGGAGATGATGTCGCTATAGAAGGACGCAAGAGTGTAAGAATATTCTTTGTTGCTTGCTTCGAGGATACTTTCGGCTTTTAGCTGATCACGTAGAGCATTGATGTCGCGCTCAATTTCCAACGAGGTATCGATGGTTAAGTCTTCGCGCCTTCCGCTTACAACTACCATCATTTGGGTAAGAGCCTCGTTGACGAGCCTTAGCATCTCATGTAGATGACCGTACTGTTGGGTGGTGAAGTCCTCTCGCTCATCTCGACGATGCTTGATGGTGCGTGCCATTTTATAACATGCATCACCGATGGACTCCAACTCGCCAATCTGACGGAGCATGTTGCTGATCTTTCCCTTCGTCTCGTCCGATAAACGCTCGTTGCTGACTTCCTCCAGATATATTGCAATCTCAATCTCCATATTGTCGGCTATATCCTCGTATTTTTCGATGCGCTCGTATTGACGGTCGAATTCCTTTTTATCTTTTTCATCGAGTAAGACGCGTGACATTCCGAACATTCGCTGCATGCGTTCTGCAAAGTGGATGATTTCCTTCTGTGCCTGAAGTACGGAGATTTCGGGTGTAGCCATCAGTCCATTGCCGATATATTGAAGTCGGCTGATGCTCTTGACTTGCGGTTTGTCCTTGATGACCCACTTCACGATGCGTTCGATCTGTGGGATGAAACCGATGAGTAATGATGTGTTGACAATGTTGAAACAAGTGTGGAAAGTGGCGAGCACTACACTCAAACGGGCTGCATTGGCAATGAAGACCTCGTGGTCTGTAGTGGCTCTATCCATACCTGTATCGTAGCCAGCCAATGAGCAGATGAAATTGACAAAAGGATGGAACACACATAACATCCAACAGACACCGAACACATTGAAGAACATGTGTGCAAAGGCTGCACGGCGTGCCTGTGTAGAGGCTGTGAGGGCTGCCAGATTAGAAGTGACGGTCGTACCGATATTTTCGCCCATCACTAACGCGATACCCTGATAAATGGGCAGAGCACCCGAGGAGCAGAGTATCATCGTAATGGCCATCACAGCTGCTGACGACTGAACGCACATGGTCAGTATGCCGCCAATGAGCAGAAACAACAGGGTAGTAACGATGCTGTCGGGATCGAATGAGCTGAAGAAACTGAGCACTGCCTCATTTTCGCCGAGGTTCATGTCTATACCCGTCTGACGTAATGTGCCCAGACCGAGGAAGAGGAATGCAATACCAAAAAGGAAGTAGCCGATAGTTTCGTGTTTCTTTTTGTAGATGAGGAACATGGCCAAAATGAATACCGGCCACACGAAGTTGGTGATGTTGAACGAAAAGCCCGCCGACATAATCCACGCCGTAAGCGTCGTACCAATGTTTGCACCCATGATGATGCTGATGGCCTGTGCCAGTGTAAGTAGCGATGCGTTAACAAACGAGACGGTCATCACAGTTGTTGCCGTCGAACTTTGCACCAATGCTGTAACCCCCATACCTGTGAGCATGCCCGTGAAACGGTTGGTGGTCATTCGAGCCAGAACGTGTCTCAACTTAGGACCTGTCATTTTCTGCAGCGCCTCGCTCATCGTCTTCATGCCGAAAACGAGAATCGCTAACGAACCAAGTAGTGTGAATATGATTCCAATCGTCATAGTTATTCTTGCGTGTTTTTGATTTCGTGTGCAAAGATACGCATAATTTCGCGTGCGACAAAGAAAAGGGTGGTTACAATTCGGTTACATTTTACAAAAGTCAAAAGTCCGTTGGCTCTTCGAGATGGATGCGCTCTCCAGTAATGGGGTGGGTGAAGTCAATCGATTCGGCATTGAGCATGAGACGAGTTGAACCTTGAACCTTGAACACAGAATCTTGAACCTTCTTAGAAGGTGCATACAGTCGGTCGCTGACGATGGGGCAACCCAGACCTTCTTCTGATGCTGCATGAACGCGCAACTGATGGGTGCGACCTGTGAGCGGATAGAAAGCAACGAGGGTTCGTCCATCTTTCCGTTCCAACACTTCGTATTCTGTGATGGCTTCCTTCCCGTGCTCGTGATTCACCATCTGACGCGGACGATCCAACGCATTAGGCGATAAGGGTAGGGAGATGGTGCCTTTATCGTTCTTTACAATCCCGTCCAGCAGGGCGATGTAGCGTTTCCGTATTTCGTGTTTGTAGAACTGAATCTGCAAAGCTTTGTGGATATCCTTGTTTTTCGCGATAATCATGATGCCCGATGTGTCCATATCGAGCCTGTGAACAATAAGAGGACCGCTCACATCAGGGTAGGTCTCCTGAATGACAGACTCCACACTGGGCGCATCCACATTTCCCCTGACGGCTAACATCCCTGCAGGTTTGAATACAGCTAACAGGTACTCGTCGTCATAGATGATTCGCATCTCCTTTGCTTTCTCGCGCATCATGGGAATCAGCGGATGCTCGTCGACCTCAAGTCCCTGAAGCATGTGGCGCAGGATGGGCTTGCACTTCGACTGACAAGCAGGATAATACTCGCCATCGTAGCGTATCTCGCCCTTGGGTGAAGCACCCAACCAGAACTCCGCCATACATACAGGATGTAGATGATGCAGGTAGGCAAACTGAAGGAGTTTGGGTGCACAACACTCGCCTGCTCCTGAAGGTGGAATGCGGCATCTTTCCTTGTCGAAGATGTCGCAGAGGTTCATCGACTGCCCGTGAGCATTGAGGAAGTTGAATTGACGGAAGAGCCATAGCTGCAAGGCTCGCGAACGATTGCTCTTCTCTTCTCCGTCAGGCATCTGACTGATGATGGCATCTTCCTGCTGGAAATACTCGTCCGACTTCTGCAAGTCGAACACAGGAGGCACGAACCCTTCCTGCGTATTACTGCCATCGAGTAAGCCGGAGAAGGCCCAGAGGGCCTGTAAAGTTGATAGTTGATTGTTGAAAGTTGATAGTTGTGGAGCCTTCACCACCAACACACCAAACATCTTGCCACGACAGATCTCCTCCTGCCATTCTTGCTTCCCACGAAGATAGACCTTCAACTCCTCACTTGCCTGAATGGCCAAAGGGTGGGGGGTATAGAGAAAGGGATAGGTGAAGCGAGAGGGCATAACAACTTCACCCTCTAAGGAAAGAGGGTGAAGCAAGGGTGTTATGTGGCATATTGGACTCATTTGGTTAATTTCTTTATTCTCACAACCATGAAACTATAGCTGTCGAGTGTGCAGGTGGTGGTCGTCTCGACTGCTTTTGTGGTTTCCGTAGGAGTTACGGCTCCATCGCCAGGCTGACCCTTCATCGTACTCCATACAGCGTTCTTGGTGTCGTAGCCGTCGAGGTTGCCGAAGTTGATGGTCATCGAAACATCTGTTGGGAGCAGGTTCACCATCTTGACGATGAGGTCACCATTCTCTGCCTTTACGACAGATGCGTTCACACGCAGCTGCACATCCTGATTACCCTTCACGCTGAGGCCTGCAGGGATGTACTCCACGCCGTTGTTCACTCCGAATGCTTTCTGAACATAGTAGCCTGGAGTTGGACGTGCACCTGTATTATTAAAATAAATAAGGTCTGGGTTCCAGTTCGAATGGCCGTCCTTACAGAACAGAGGAGCGTACGACGACATCACCACCACATCGGCATTCCGTTCGAGGTTGGTCATGTGGAGCGCTTCCACAAGCGCATTCTCCCATTTGTTGCCTCGACTGGCCCATTCGCCCAGATATACTTTCGTTCCCTTGCGGTCGTAACGGTCGTAGAAGTCCTGATTGTGGATATACCACCCAGGATCGACATAATAGTGCTCATCCACGATGTCCACATGCTCCTTACGAGCCAGTTCCCATCCGAACTCATAGTCGCTTCCTTCGAAGAACGGACCTACGGTTCCTACCACCTGAATGTCAGGATACTTGGCCTTGATGCCTCGGTTCAGGAAGTTGAATCGCTCTGTGAACACATCCGAGATGAGGTCTTCGTTTCCTACACCCAGATACTTCAGGTTGAATGGTTTCGGATGTCCTGCATCAGCACGCATCTTGGCCCATTTCGAAGTCTTGGGGTCACCATTTGCCCACTCGATGAGGTTGAGCAGTTCTTGCAGGTATTCCTCCATCGTAGGTGGATTGTCAGTCACCTTCACCTTGAAGTCCTCGCCTGCAAACGGAAGTCCGCCTTGCTGTCCATGTCCGTTGCGAGCAGAGTTCTGACAAGGCACACCCGCTGGCAATACAGGAAGCGGTTCTGCACCTATATCCTCGCAGAACTGGAAGTACTCATAGAACCCAAGTCCCATCGACTGGTGGTAGTTCCAGATGTTCGACAATTGCTTGCGCTCCCACAGCGGTCCTACGGTATAGATCCATCGATACATGTTGTCGATACCCTGACCGTGACTCACGCATCCTCCCGGGAAGCGGATGAACTTAGGTTTCATGTCTGCCAGCAACTGAGCGAGGTCAGGTCGCAAGCCGTTCTGACGGTTCTTGAAAGTCTTCTGTGGGAAGAGGCTTACGAAGTCCACTGCTACCTTACCTGTCTGCAAGGGTTCGATGGCCAACTTTGCATTGTCGCAGTCAGCCTTTGCGGTCAGTACAGCCTTCTGTGGTTTCCATCCGGCAACTGCTGCGAGGGTAGTCTCTGCAAGGGTTTTGTTCCCATCGATGAGGCGCACACGCACCTTTCCTGCACCCTCCATCTTCTTCAAGAAGATCGTCAGGTTGTACTTGTCGCCTTTACGCACCACGATACCGTCATTTCCGTCGTTCTGAAGCGACGCACCCACTTTTGTGGTGGTCAGTACTGCATAGTGTGAGTTGTTCTTGTGGATAGGGTTCTCGGTTGCGATGGCCCATTCCGTTCCTTCGCCCGTCAGGTTCCAGAACGACTTTGCGTTCCATTCACCACGGTCGAGGTTGTTGAATTCGAAGTCTCGGTTACGAATCTGCTCTGCATACAGACCACCATCTGCTGCATAGCTGATATCCTCGAAGAAGATACCCATGAGGTTCGGACTGATGGCCTTCGCGTCTGCATAGTTGAGCGACATCGATGCCTCAACGGTCTTGAGGTCGCGGAAACGGTTTCCATCGTCGCTCATGCGCTCACCGTACTGGCGATTGCGAAGCGTGGTTGCATCCCCTTTGTTGATAAGGTTCTCAATCAACGTCCAAGGGGCACGAGTGATACATCCCTCGTATGCTATTCCTTCAATACTTACCTTCTTTTCGTTTGAAACATAGGTACTTACCTCGTGTGCCTTCGACCACTTCTTGAAGTCGCGGCTCTCCACTTGGTACACCTTATTATCTCTTGTCTTATAAGTCACGATGAACTGTCCTCCTCGTTTCGACAGCATAGGTGCAATTACGTTGGGAGTCTCAACGTAGGGATAGTCCTGCGGTTTCCAAACCGACAGTTTCTTGGTCCATGTAGTGGCAAACTGGTTGGTGTTGTCGTTCACCTGCCACACAGCATACCATGTATCGCCATCCTTGATGACACTTGGGTGGAACATCCGTTTCTGGCTGCCCCAGCTGCCAAAGTCACTCGATACGAACGACTGATCCTGACCAATCGCTTTCCAGCTCTTTCCGTCTGCGCTATAAGCGATATGAATACCTTTGTGTGAGTCCTGTGGAATGGCATACGTGAAGATATATACCGAATCAGGAGCAGCAGCAAAACTCTTTGTCGTGATGCTGCAAAGCAGTAGTAGAAATAGATAATGTAGTTTCATAAAATAAAAATTTAAAGACCCCCTCTGTCCTTCAGACATCTCCCCCTCTATGGGGAGAAGGTCAGTCACCCCCGCCATAGAGGGAGGGGGATTAGGGGGGCGGGTCTGTTATTGTACTTTCAAGTTTGTTGTTACAGTATTGGTTTCTCCATACAGTTGTCCGTCAGAGATGATTTTGTTGCCATCCTTGTCCTTTCCAACTACTGTTTTGTTTCCGGTGAAGCTCACTTTGCCTTTAAAGCTGACCCTATAAGTACCGGCAGAGTCAGCAGCCAGACATTTGATGGTAGGTTCATTGTAACCAAGCAAGATACCTTTCTGGGTGTCTTTCTTCGTGGCCGATAGCGGTTTAATGTTGCCAAGCACATATTCCGTGAAATAGAAGTGACTGCCTGGCTCGCTGAAGTGTACCTTCATCGTCACCGTATCGCCAGGATGACAGGGATTAGGAGTCAGTTCAATACTTGCAATCTCAGGAGCCTCTCCGATTGCATCTTCGTCTGAACAAGCTGCTACGCAAACCATTGCGACAGCAAGCGTCAATACTAATAATTTCTTCATATTCTTATTTTTTAATAATTTTCTATTATATTCTTTAAGAAGTTATCGTTTCACTCGAAGTTATAGAAGTTACCGCTTCGCTTAGAAGTTATCGCTTCGCTCGACGATACTTTGCTGATGTTAACACCCATTGGTGTCGTCTGTCACTCCTTATTTTCAATTTTTACATCTTACATTCTACATTCTACATTTTATATTTTACATCTCATACACTCTCACTTCCTGAGTTGTCATGATGACCAACTTGTCATTCATCTGTTCGATGTTGATGAAGTTCGCTTCGATGTGGTTGACGATATGTCTGGATGGGTCTGTGATATAGATAGAGTTGCCTTTCTGCTTATTTGCAAACACCAAATACCTGCTGTCCGATGCCATCAGGTGATGCACCTCGTCGCTTGGAATGGTTGCGACCGTTACATCTTTGTTGTCCACCACAAGCAGTTGGTCGTTTCTGTCGTAGATGGCCAACGACTTCGCTGGACGGTTGACTGGTATCATCTCTGTCTTTTCTGCATTGGGCACAAAGAAACGCTCCGTCTCTATCGTCAGATGTTCTCCGCATTGCTCTTGGTTCCAATTTCCTTTGATGGGGTCGTATGAATATTCGTCGCCAGTCTGTGGATTGTATGTCGCATAAAACAACTTGCCTGCTCCCACTAGCAACCCCTTATATCTAGCATTGTGATCTTCATAGACACCATATCCTTCATTCAATATCACCAGTGTATCACCTACCATACGAATGTCTGCGTGGCATGCTGTCTTTGACGGGAAATCATGTGTCCACTTTTCGTTCAACTCCTGGTCGTAGCAATACAATCCCAAGCGGTCAGACACATAGACGGTATTGTTGCCAACCAATATATTTGAGTTGATAGAGCCCAATTTGCTACCCAAAGGGATAGTCACGGTATATGTTCCTGTTATAGTTCCCATCCCCATACCAATGAGGGTCGAAGCAGCAGCTGCAAGTACAGCACCTGTTGGAAGGTAATTAATATCCGTCTTCAGCGGCTTATGATTCATCACACCTTTCTCGGTATCAATTAGCAGCAGATCCTCAGCAATAGCCACCACTCGATTAGGTGCAATCCTCTGATGCTCATTCCATATCCCATATTTATTAGGAGCAGCATCAGCTTTCCACAACAACTCGCCAGTTGAAAGCCGATAACATTCCAGCTGTTTGCTTGTCTTCTTCTTATAGCCCATCACCACATTATCCTCTTCGCTGATATACACAGGGATGATTGACAGTTCGTAACGCTTCTTTCCGCTCAGAGTCTCGTAGAGGTTGACTGTAGGTTTCTTGGGAGTCAGTTCGCCAGAAACAATTACACCTTCACAAGTAACAGCTGTTTCCAGGTCACGATCTTTCAGACTAATCTTCCACAGGTTCTTTCCTTGTTTCAAATCGCGCACATAAGCATATTCAGGTTTCAGCAGGGGAGTGCGAGTGATGACCAATGCATGTTGCATATCTGGCATCATGCTGCAATCCATCACATTGTCGAATGGTAGCTTGTACGTCTCCACCTCCTGTCCAGCAGCCGTCATAGCCCAAGCCATGATGCCACAAACCACAAATGTTCTAAGTTTCAATATGTCTATCATCCGTTTCATGACTGCAAAGGTAGTAAAAAGTTAAGAGTTAAGAGTTATGAGTTAAGAAAAAAATAGTATAAATTAAGAATAATTAGCAGAAAGGAAGAATTAATTGGGTCACCTTGTCTCGCTTAATTGCAGAATTCCCAACGTTTGATGCCTAAATTCGGGTCGAATTATGCCAGAATTCGAAGTGTATGCAGGCTTGATACACTTTGTATGTAGGTATGATACACTTTGTATGCAGGCATAATACTCCTGCGTTGTGCCTTTTCATCTGAAAAAATGAATCCCTTGTCTCGGACTTGAAAAATTATTGAAAATATTTGGTGGAATAAGAGAAAAGTAGTAATTTTGCAATCTGAACGAAAGCTGTGAAGAAGAGTGGGGGAGAGGTGAGAGAAAAAGGGGTTGAAGGAGTTTTTCGGCTATTAAGAAATCATGAAGGATTTTGCAGCTATAGATTTTGAGACGGCTAATAACGAGCGTAGCAGTGTCTGCTCGGTTGGTGTGGTGATAGTACGTGATGGGGAGATCGTGGATTCGTTCTATTCGCTCATCCAGCCTGAGCCGAACTATTATAACTACTGGTGCAGTCAGGTTCATGGTCTCTGCTGTCAGGACACTGAGGATGCTCCTGTGTTTCCCGAGGTGTGGGAGCAGATAGAACCATTGATTGAAGGACTGCCCTTGGTCGCTCACAACAAGCCTTTTGATGAGGGATGTCTGAAGGCTGTGTTCCGGGTTTATCGGATGGACTATCCCGACTACGAGTTCTACGACACGCTGTGCGTCTCACGCCGTGTGTTTCCTTATTTGGACAATCATCAGCTCCAAACAGTTGCAGCTGAATGCGGCTATCAGTTGGAGAATCACCATCATGCACTCGCAGATGCGGAAGCTTGTGCTTGGATTGCAAGAGAGATATTATAAAACGTACATACAACGATAAGGCATCACAAATGATAGATAATAAATACATTCCTGATTTTTCGGGTAAGCGTATTTGGATGTATTGGCCTGGTGAAAAGGCGTATCTGTTCAAGGAGAATATTGAAAAGGGCTTCATGGCCTGTGGACTTCCACACGACTATGAAGTAGGTGATTTGGATAAAATCATGCGCACCCAACGCGGCTTGGAAGTAGCCGTCAAAGAGGCCTATGGCACTCTGAATAGAATCCCTGCAGGCGAAAAACTATTGCGGGAGTTTGCCAATGTGATGCAACAAGGCGACTTCGTGCTTGCCCGCTGTGAGTTTGACAATATCATCGGTGTAGGTATTGTGACAGGTGATTATTACTATGAAGAATACAGACCCCGATTCAGGCATTGCCGTAAGGTGAAATGGATTGACACCAACCAATGGCCATTCGTTGATGAACTGAAACGGAGTGGAAAATGGCATAGAGTGACCTTAATTGACAGGCAATACCGCAAAACCGCTGAGCAAATAATAACTTGGATTTGCGAAGGTACAAAAATAGACATAGTAAGCATCCAGAGATCCATCAAAGAAGTGAAGTGCGATGCTACGGTTTTGCCAACATCCGCAGACATAGCTTCACACAAGGATTTTATGAACAAGGCAAGGGCATATCAGGAATCGATTGTACGGCAATGGGCCAAACAATTTGGCGATGTCAGCATCTGGGACGAACGGCCAGGGCACGGCGTATGGCTGAAGGATGAATATGCGCTGAAGGGACTGGTGTTCTACGAGGGCTTCCGCAAGGAAATCATGGATATGTTTCATGGTGGTACCACAAAGATTGGAAAGAACCTGCTGAACAATGCCCTCAGGAGTGAGCATATCCCCTACAATCTGTTCTTTCCTATGATGAAGGAGGAGAACAAAGAGGCAACAAGAGATTTCTTCAATGAATTGCTCGCTACTGATACGATTGCTGAAGTGCTGAATGTGAAGATTGAATTTGCACCACAGCCCAAATACAATTATCTCAACGATGGCACCTCGTTCGATACGTTTGTGCTTTACCGCCACAAGGATGGGCGCAAAGGAGGTATTGGTATTGAAGTGAAATACACAGAGCGGAAATACGCAATTGGTGAAACAGAATACAAGAATACGCATGATGAGGAAGGACATGTGAAGTTGTCTGAACACTATGAGCGAGTCACCCGTAAGTCTGGATATTATCTCCCTCATAGCGAGGAAAAGCTTGTTTCTGACATGCTCCGGCAGATATGGCGCAACCATGTCCTTGGAGCTTCTATGGTTCTGAATGATCGTATCAGCCATTTCTCTTCAATGACCGTATTCCCTGATGCCAATCCTCATTTTCATGTGGCTCCAGAGGAGTATCGTAAGGTGTTGACAGAAGAGGGGAAGGCATCCTTCTTCACGTTCACATACGAAAAGATGTTTGAAACGATGAAGCATCATTTCTGCACAGAGGAGCAAGTGAAATGGATTGATTATCTTTACAAGCGATATTTGTTTGCCAAAAGACTTGAACGATAATTTAAGTTATACTTTAATATGAACGATATGAAAAGAATTATGATGGCAGCGATGATGGTCGCTGGGAGTATTGGGCTGATGATGGCCCAGACAGAAAAGAGACAAGTAGTGGAAGAGGGTGGTACAGGCCCTTTCAAGTCAGAGGTAGTGGGTGATGCTTCGTGTACAGGATTTACGGTGTATCGTCCTCAGAACCTGAAAGAAGTGGTAGCTCGTCAGGGGGTGCTGCCGGTCATCGTGTATGCGAACGGGGCTTGCTTCAACCACAACATCGAGATGCGACTGCTGTTGAGCGAGGTGGCCAGCTATGGTTATGTGGCTGCTGCAATCGGTCCGTATGACGAGGAGGACGTAATGGCACAATGGAGAGGGGTGCTACGGTCATCGTATCCTGAGACGAAAGGGGAGGTGATCATGGCGAATGGTGAGAAGATTCTGCCTATGACGTCCGAGGAACGGAAAGCACAACAGGAGGAGCAGGCGAAACAGCGTGAGGCGGCTCAGAAGGCTGCAAAGAAAGGAAAGAAGAAGGCACAGCAGACGGAACCTCCGTTCAGGACCTATCCGAAGCAGTTGCTGGAGGTGCTGGACTGGCTGACGGACCAGAACGCAACCCCAGGGTCGGAATACTATCATTGCCTGGATTTGGACCATGTGGCTGCGATGGGACAGTCGTGTGGCGGCTCACAGGTGCTGGGTGTGGCTCACGATCCTCGCATCAAGACATGTGTGATGCTGAACTCTGGTATCGGCGACATGGAGATGATGGGTACGACGAAAGAGAAGCTGAAGAACCTGCACCAGCCGATGTTCTACATGATTGGTGGTGAGGGCGACATCGCTTACGGAAACGCACAGAAGGACTACGACCGTATCGCAGACAACATACCGGTTGTGATGCTGAACTCGAAAGACGGACATAGCGGCACTTATTATGAGAAATATGGTGGCAACTATGCGAAGGCGGTAGTAAAGTGGCTGGACTGGCAGCTGAAGGGAAGAGTAGGGCAGTCTGCCTTGTTCCTTGATGACGAATACCTGAAGATGAAGTTTCCTGAGTGGAAAGGGGTAAGGAAAAACTTTTGATCCCCCCATCCCCCTTTTGGGGGAGGAAGCCCGATAGGAAACTGAGGGGAAACGATAAGACTTAAGTAGAAAAATGACCTCGTGAGTTTACGGACTTTCGAGGTCGTTTTATTCTGTTTTTAGTCTTTTCTTCCTTTTTTTATCAGTTTTTCACTTTTCACTTTTCGTTATTCGTTATTTTTTTGTAACTTTGCAGGCTGTTAGGAAAAACGAAAAAATTAATAATATATTATTAACACATTTTTTATGGCGAATGTAATTAAATTATGCAAAGGCTTGGACATCAACCTGAAAGGTAAAGCTGCTGCTGAGGTTACCGCCGCAAAACCATCGAAAGTCTATGGACTGATACCCGATGCGTTCTACGGAGTGAAACCGAAGGTGGTAGTGAAGGAAGGGGAGACGGTCAAAGCCGGTGATGCATTGTTTGTAGACAAACTGCATCCGGAGGTGAAGTTCGCATCGCCTGTCAGCGGAAAGGTAACGCTGGTGGAGAGAGGCGAACGTCGCAAAGTTTTAAGCATTCAAGTAGAAGCCGATGCTGAGCAGAAGTATGCTGAGTTCAGCAAGGGTGTTCCTGCAGACGGTAAGAAGGTGTTGGAAGTGTTGCTCGAGAGTGGCTTGTTTGGCTACATGATGCAACGTCCATACGCTGTGACTGCCTGTCCAGAGGACACTCCAAAGGCTATCTTCGTGTCTGCCTTCGCTGACATGCCACTCGCTCAGGACTTCGAGTTCGTGGTGAAGGGTCAGGAAGCTGACTTCCAGACAGGTATCGATGCACTGTCAAAGGTGGCAAAGGTATATCTGGGTGTGAAGCCAGGCAGCGCACTCGAAGGAACGAAGAATGCAGAGGTAACCGTATTCAAAGGCAAGTGTCCTGCAGGCAACGTAGGAGTACAGATCAACCACATCAGTCCTGTGAACAAGGGTGAAGTGGTCTGGACTATGGGTGCTGAGGAGGTGATTTTCGTAGGTCGTCTGTTCAACACAGGTAAGGTAGATCTGACCCGTACGATTGCCGTAGCAGGTAGCGAAGTGAAGGCTCCTAAGTATGTGAAAGCACTCGTAGGTGCAAAGATCAGCGACATCGTAGCTGACAACCTCGCAACAGACAAGGCTGTACGTGTCATCGACGGCAACCCATTGACGGGTATGAAATCATCAGCAGACAGCTTCGTTGGTGCTCACACCACTGAGATCACCGCTATTCCAGAAGGTAACGAGACTTACGAACTCCTGGGTTGGATTTCTCCACGTCTGAACGAGTTCTCAGTAAGCCGCTCATACCTCTCATGGCTCATGCCTAAGAAAGAATACACCCTCGACACTCGTGTGAAGGGTGGACATCGTCACATGATTTTCAGCGGAGAATACGACTCTGTATTCCCAATGGACATCTATCCTGAACAGCTTGTAAAGGCAATCATCGCTGGTGATATCGACCGCATGGAAGCACTCGGCATCTATGAGGTGGCACCTGAGGACTTTGCTGTAGCAGAGTTTGTTGACAGTAGTAAAGTAGAACTTCAGCGCATTGTCAGAGAAGGACTCGACATGCTGCGTAAAGAAAACGCATAAGGACTATGGCATTTATTAAAAACATGTTAGACAAAATGAAGCCTACCTTCTCAGAGGGAGGTAAGCTCAGCGCTTTCGGCTCACTCTTCGACGCAGCAGAGACTTTCTTCTATGTGCCAAGTGAGACCGCGAAGGTTCGTGGCGCCCAGATTCATGACGCCATCGACTCAAAGCGTTCGATTTTCTTTGTTGTAATTGCCTTGATTCCTGCTATCCTGTTCGGTATGTGGAACATCGGTTATCAGCACAGCCTCGCAGTAGGATGTACAGAAGGTTGCTGCTGGTTCAGTCAGTTCCTCTATGGTTTGGCAGTAATGTTGCCGAAGATCATGGTTTCGTACGCCGTAGGTCTTGGAATCGAGGTTGCTATCGCTCAGTGGAAGAAAGAAGAGGTTCACGAAGGATTCTTCGTAACCGGTATGCTGATTCCATTGATCGTTCCTGTGAACTGTCCACTTTGGATTATCGCAATCGCTACAGCCTTTGCTGTTATCTTTGCGAAGGAAGTGTTTGGCGGTACAGGTATGAACATCTTCAACCCAGCACTCGTAACTCGTGCCTTCCTGTTCTTTGCTTACCCAGCAATGATGTCGGGCGACAAGGTATGGGTGAACGAGAACTACATGGATTGTATCAACGGTACGGTTGACGGATACAGCCAGGCTACTCCACTCGGACAGTTGGCAGCAGGCGAGCCTGTATCGTACAGCGCAATGGATACCGTAATCGGTACGATTCCTGGTTCAATCGGTGAGACTTCATTCATCGCTATCATGATTGGTGCAGTCATCCTGATCTGGGCAGGTATCGCAAGTTGGAAGATTATGCTTTCAACCTTCGCCGGTGGTGCCCTGATGGCTTACTTGCTCCGTTACGGAGATGCTGAGGCACTCAACTTCGAATGGTGGGAGCAGCTGACAGTCGGTGGATTTGCCTTCGGTGCTGTCTTCATGGCTACCGACCCTGTAACTGGTTGCCGTGTTGAAGCAGGTAAGTGGATTTACGGATTCCTGATTGGTGTGATGGCTATCATCATCCGTGTGTTGAATCCTGGATTCCCAGAGGGTATGATGCTCGCTATCCTGCTGATGAACGTATTCGCTCCATTGATCGACTACTGTTTCGTTCAAGCTAATATTAACAAGCGTGCTAAACGTGCTAAAGTAAAATAATAAGGAGGAACTGAACTATGGCTAAATTGAATACAAACGGCAATGTCTACACAATCGTGTATGCTGCCATCATGGTGATCATCGTAGCGTTCCTTCTCGCCTTTGTCGCTTCAGCACTGAAGGAGACTCAGGACAAGAACGTAGCACTCGATACAAAGAAGCAGATACTTGCAGCCCTGAACATTCGTGACTGCGAGGATGCTGACGCTAAGTACAACGAAGTTATCACAAGTGGAGAGCTCGACAGCCCAACACTCACCGCAGTGGTTGACGGACAGGAGAAGTTGATCGTGAAGGTGAAGGGTGCAGGTCTGTGGGGCGGCATCTGGGGATGGGTATCCATCAATAAGGATGGCAAGACCGTATTTGGAACGTTCTTCAACCACGAGTCTGAGACCGCAGGTCTGGGAGCTCGTATTAAGGATGACCAGAGTTTCCAAGATGCATTCCAGAACAAGCAGATCTTCGATGCAGACGGCAACGTAGCCCTCAGCGTGCTGAAGAAAGGCAAGGAAGGTAACCTCGGACAGGAATTCATTGTAGAGGCTGTAACAGGTGCCACACTGACTTCGAACGGTGTGAACGACATGATACAGGCCGGACTGAAAGAACATGCAGACGAAATCAAGGCTTTCGCAGGCGAAGCTGCTCCAGAAGCAGAAGCGATCCCAGAAGTAGAGGAGTATGAGAAGATTGAGACGATCGACAAGCCTATCGAACCTAAAGTAGAAGAAATGGAGGACTAAGAATATGAGTTTATTTTCAAAAGAGAATGGTGCCGTATTCACAGGCCCGCTTAACTTGAACAACCCAGTTGCCGTACAGGTGCTCGGTATCTGTTCAGCACTTGCAGTCACTTCGCAGCTGAAGCCAGCCATCGTAATGGGACTCTCCGTTACGGTCATCACAGCTTTCTCGAACGTGATTATCTCGTTGCTCCGCAAGACCATTCCAAACCGTATACGTATCATCGTTCAGCTGGTGGTCGTTGCAGCTTTGGTAACCATCGTGAGCAACATACTGAAAGCATACGTTTATGACGTGAGTGTACAGCTCAGCGTGTATGTCGGACTGATTATTACCAACTGTATCCTGATGGGACGCCTTGAGGCATTCGCTATGCAGAACGGTCCTTGGGAGAGTTTCCTCGACGGAATCGGTAACGGTCTCGGCTATGCATTCGTACTCGTCGTAGTAGGTCTGCTGCGTGAGCTACTCGGTTTCGGTTCAATACTCGGTTTCCAGATTATCCCAGACAGCGCTTATATGGATAATGGCGGTCTCTATATCAATAACGGTATGATGACCATGCCTGCTATGGCGTTGATCCTCGTGGCTTGCTTCATCTGGGTACACCGTGCAGTAAACAAAGAAGAGAAGAAGTAATAACATACCTAAAAATCAGAAAAGAATATGGAACATTTCATTAGTTTGTTTGTCCGTTCAATCTTTGTGGACAACATGATTTTCGCTTTCTTCTTAGGTATGTGTTCTTATCTCGCAGTATCTAAGACAGTAAAGACCAGTCTCGGACTTGGTATCGCAGTTACGTTCGTGCTGCTGATTACCGTTCCTGTGGACTATCTGCTTCAGACAAAGGTACTCGCCGACGGCGCTCTGGTCGAAGGTGTGGACCTCACGTTCCTCGCATTCATCCTGTTCATCGCAGTCATCGCAGCTATGGTGCAGTTGGTTGAGATGGTAGTTGAGAAGTTCTCTCCATCACTCTACAACGCTCTCGGAATCTTCCTTCCATTGATTGCTGTGAACTGTGCTATCATGGGTGCATCTCTCTTTATGCAACAGCGTATCCTGTTAGACCCAGAGACTTCAACACAGGCTATCGGTGGGGTAGGCGACTGTTTCGCTTACGCACTCGGTTCAGGTATCGGTTGGACGCTCGCTATCGTAGGTCTTGCAGCTATTCGTGAGAAGATGGCTTACTCAGACGTACCAAAGCCTCTCCAAGGCCTTGGTATCACGTTCATCACAGTAGGTCTCATGGCTATGGCATTTATGTGTTTCTCAGGTCTTAAAATCTAAAAAGAAAGGAGCATACAAATGGATATACAGTTTATATTATACAGTATCGGAGTATTCCTGACCATCGTACTTGTGTTGGTTGTCATACTCCTCGTAGCTAAGAAATATCTCTCTCCAAGCGGACAGGTGACTATTACGATTAACGGTAAAGAGAAACTGACAGTTGATCAGGGTGCGAGCCTCCTTTCTACATTGGCAGCACAGAATGTATACCTCCCATCTGCTTGTGGTGGTAAGGGTTCTTGCGGACAGTGTAAGTGTCAGATTACAGAAGGTGGTGGTGAAATTCTCGACTCAGAGAAGGGTCACTTCACTCGTAAGCAGATCAAGGAAGGTTATCGACTGGGCTGTCAAGCTAAGGTGAAGGGCGACCTCGCCATCAAGGTACCAGACTCTGTTCTGGGTGTAAAAGAATGGGAGTGCACCGTGATTGGCAACAAGAACGTGGCTACTTTCATCAAGGAGTACAAGGTGGCTCTGCCTCCAGGCGAGCACATGGACTTCGAACCAGGTTCGTATGCACAGATTAAGATTCCTGCATTCGATTGTATCGATTACGACAAGGACTTCGACAAGAGCCTGATTGGAGATACCTATCTGCCTGCATGGGAGAAGTTCGGTCTGTTCCCACTGAAGTGTGTGAACCCAGAACCAACTATCCGTGCATACTCTATGGCCAACTATCCAGACGAAGGCGATATCATCACACTCAACGTTCGTATCGCTACGCCTCCATTCAAGCCTAAAGACCAAGGTCCTGGCTTCATCGACGTGAACCCAGGTATCGCTTCATCATATATCTTCTCGCTCAAACCAGGCGACAAGGTAACGATGTCTGGTCCTTACGGAGAGTTCCGTCCTCAGTACGGTACAGGTCGTGAGATGATCTGGGTAGGTGGTGGTGCCGGTATGGCTCCATTGCGTGCACAGATTATGCACATGTTGAAGGGTAATGGTGTGAGCGATGAAGACCGCAAGCGTCCAATGCACTACTTCTATGGTGCACGTGCTTTGGAGGAAATTCCATTCCTCGACGACTTCCTCGCACTTGATAAGGAGTTTGATAACTTCCACTTCCATCTGGCACTCGACCGTCCAGATCCGAAGGCAGACGAGGCAGGCATCAAGTACACTCCTGGATTCGTAGCACCAGTGATGGGTGACACCTATCTGAAGGCTCACGAAGCACCAGAAGATTGCGAGTACTACCTCTGCGGACCTCCAATGATGGCCAAGACCGTACTCGACCTGCTCCACAGTCTCGGCGTGGAAGACGATATGATTCGCTTTGATAACTTTGGCGGATAAACGTCATCGTTTATATATAATAAGGTGGTAGCGAAAAAGGCTACCACCTTTATAACTAACAACAATCATTAATACCTAAACAACATCATGAAAAGAACCTTATCATTTTTTGTTTTCATCTTATGTTCCGTCATACTGGCATTCGCACAGAAGACTGCGTTGGAGGAAATACGTGAGAACCCAGGAAGGAGTGGGGGAGTCTACTATGCATACCCTGAACCTACAGATGTGAAACTGACTCCTGCACCAAAAGGCTATAAACCATTCTACATCAGTCATTATGGACGTCATGGTTCGCGCTATATGCTCAACAACAACGACTATCTGCGTCCACTCAACACGCTGAATCAGGCTTACGAACAGGGACAGCTGACAGAGAAAGGTGTGGAAACCTTGACCAAACTATGGGACATCTGGGACGAAGCAGACCATCGTGTAGATGAGTTGGCACCTCTGGGTAAACGTCAGCATCGTGGAATAGCAGAACGTATGTTCAAGAACTATCCGGACGTGTTCAAGCAGAAAGGACTGATTACCGCTCGTTCTACGACCAGCATGCGTGTGGCACTCAGTATGTTTGCTTTCATCGGACGTCTGACAGAACTCAACCCAAAGCTCAATATCGACTGGGAGACTTCTAACAAGAACATGTGGTACCTGAATTCACATACAGATGAATACAACAAGCTGAAGAACGATTTCAACGGATGGCGCAAGAATCACAGCGACTTCGGCAATCGTGGCATTCCTGTTGAGGCCCGATTCCTTTCGCTGCTCTATAAAGACCCATCGAAAGGTCCTAAAGGACTGATGGGACAGATCTTCAACATCGCTGTTGACTTGCAGGATATGGAAACCGAAATCGACCTGTTTGACCTCTTCACTCCGGAAGAGATGTACGAACTGTGGAAGAACGAGAACTGCTGGTTCTTCCTCTGTGACGGTGATAGTCCGCTGAACAAAGGAACAGCTATCGAGAGTTGCAAGACTTTGCTCCGTCATTTCATCAATCAGGCAGACCTGGCTGTTCAGGGAAAAGGTGACGTAGCTACCCTGCGTTTCGGTCACGATGGAAACATCATCCCGTTGGCTGCTATCATGCGCCTGAAGGACTGCGACTCAAACGAGCCTGATGTGAACAAGATTGACCAGAAGTGGCGCGACTATTATGTTTCACCTATGGGTGCGAATATCCAGCTGATATTCTACCGTAAAGGAAACACAGACGATGTAATCGTGAAGATTCTGCATAATGAGCGTGAGACATCCATTCCTGTCTCTACAGACATCGCTCCATACTATCATTGGAAAGATGTTCGTGATTTCTTCATCAAGCAAGCAGGCGGATTAGAAGAACCTAAAAATAATCAGTAGATAAAACAAAATATCCTCAGCACAAGCGGCTGAGGATATTTTTGTTAAATGGAGTAGGGGAGGGGATTTACTTCACCATCACCTTCTGTCCGTTTACTACATTCATACCTTTCTGGACACCATTCTGACGAATACCATTCAGGTTGAATACTTCTCCGTTAACTGTTTCTGCCTTAAATGAGTTGATAACTGTTGCAGGTTCAATACCATGATGAGAGTTGATTGTGGGCGTATTAATACCATCTACAGTAAGGAAGCAACGGGTTGCATAGAAACCGCTTGTCTCAGGAGTAACTTGTGAGAATGCAGCTTCAGCATTATCTTTTACGTAGATACCAAACATTGGTTCTTCGGTGGTAGACTGGATGTGCTTGGTAGCACCTGCAAACTTAACAAATACTTGATCAGCTGAGAATGTGCGGCCAGGAGCTGCATCATATTCTATCGTTGTTTCGTTCGCAACCATCTTCACACTCTTTGTCTCACCAGTATAGTGAAGCAGATAAGGAGTGTTTGCCTTTACACCTTCAGACTTTACATCTGTAAAGTACAGGTCGATAACGTCACCATTTCGAGTCATAGCAGCAAGGGTTTCAAGTTTGCAACTTGCACCGAAAGCCGAGTTGAGTTCTTCAGTAGTCATGTTGAAAGGTACACAGAGTGTGTTCCAACCGTTATAGACAGAACGATAGAGTGTCACATTACGTGTCTGGCCGTCATACTGAGCCACGTTTGTGCCTTCTACACTGCTCAGATACAAAGCTTTTGTCTGAGCCATCATTGCTGCACTGAATGCGAAACATCCGGCAACAATCGCCATTTTCTTCAAAATCCCTTTCATATTAGTTACTATTTTAAGTTAGGTATTATTATTATCTCTATAAGTTATGTTTAATTCTAATTGCTTTTACTAACGTCTAATGTCAAGAGTCTATTATGCTGTGATAGAACTCCATACATGCGTTTTCAAGCATCTCAATCACTCGTTCAAAACCCTGATCGCCTCCGTAATAAGGGTCGGGTACATAGCTGACACCAGGTAAGGTACAATAGTCGGCCATTCGTACAATCTTTTTTGCATCTTCCAACGTTGGTGCTAAATCGTACAGACGTTCGTAGTTGTCATCATCCATAGCAACGATATAATCGAAACTGTCGAAATCGTGTGCTCGTATCGGACGCGATCTGTGCGTGATGTCGTACCCATGACGTTTTGCATGCATTCTCATCCGAGGATCTGCCATCTCGCCTTGATGGTAGCTAATCAGTCCTGCGGAGTCTACGTAGAATTCGTTCTGAGTCTGGTGGTCCGTAATGATACGGTTGAAAATTGTTTCGGCCATCGGGCTTCTGCAAATATTACCAAGACAGATAAACAAAACCTTCGTTCTACTCATGCATTCATTATTTCACCTGCAAATATAAGCATATTTTTTTTACCTGCAAACTTTTTTATCAATTATTTGTCAGGTCATCCTAACAAAAGCATTTTTTGCTTATTATTACACCTGATTAATATAAATCTTTGATTTCTAATGTATTAAATAGAGCCATAAAGTGTTTTTTACCTAATATTGTTTGGCTATCTAAAAAAAAAGCAGTTACTTTGCAAAAAATTTAAGTGTATGGTTTCTAAAATTTTATCAGCAATAGCAATTATAGTAACAAGTATACTAATAATTATAGCTGTAGGAATTGTTATAAAGTTTATCATCCGAATCTTTAAGAACATTTTCGGCATAGACTAACTCTTGTCTGTTATTTCCTTCTTTATAAGCAAATATGTTATAATCGGTGTTATGTTTAATTTGAAAAATTAAATACACCCCATATGTGATAATAGATAATTGATAATTGATAATTTATAATAGAGAATTATTACATTAGTTGAAAGTCAAAAAAAGCAGACTGTGATTTGCAGTCTGCTTTCTTTTTGTTTTAAGCTTCAATTACTTCAGCTCAGCGAGGTACTTGATAGTACGAACCATCTGAGAAGTGTAAGAGTTCTCATTGTCGTACCAAGCAACAACCTGTACAAGAGAGTTACCGTCACCCATCTTGCTTACCATAGTCTGGTTAGCATCGAACAGTGAACCGAACTTCATACCGATGATGTCGCTAGAAACGAGCTTCTCCTCAGTGTAACCGAATGACTCGTTAGTTGCAGCCTTCATAGCAGCGTTGATACCTTCAACTGTAACTTCACCCTTAACAACAGCGTGTAGGATT
>JAFZYE010000024.1 GCA_017616445.1 Bacteroidaceae bacterium | reverse complement strand
GAAGGGGTGAAATAACATAGGATAGGGTGTTAGCCCTATCAATTCTATCCATGCAACCCACCATAGCGCCAAAGGTGCGACATAATATAATACTCTGTCGCCCATTCAGGGCTGTGGAGTAGGGGGTTCTCATATAGATAGGGTTCACACCCTATCCTAAGATATGTCGCCTCGTTGAGGCTTTCTTCCTCAATTCTTCAACTTTTTTCCGTAAAACATTTGGTGGTTTCAAATAAATGCCTTATCTTTGCCCTTGTATTACCGACAACAATACTGACGATTATACTAAACCTAAATACAAATCATCTAAACAATAAGTCATAATGAAACAAAGATTACTTTCTCTCCTTGCTGTCATACTGATGACGCTGACTGCAAATGCACAGACAGAGCACGAGTATGTTGACCTCGGCTTGCCAAGCGGAACCGTTTGGGCAACGTATAATCTTGGTGCCAATAAAACCTACGAAACAGGCAACATATACGCTTGGGGTGACACAGAACCGACTGACGTAAATGATTATGCACTCAACTGGGAGAATTACAAGTGGTGTATGGGTTCAGGCAATACCCTGACAAAGTACTGTACAAAGAGCGCATATGGATACAATGGCTTTACGGACGGATTGAAAAATCTTCTGCCGGAAGATGATGCTGCGACACAAGCCTGGGGCGAAGAATGGCAGATACCGAGTTATGAACAATTCAGAGAATTATTTCAAAGTGACTATACTGAAGTAACAGCGGCGTCATGGACATCGCCTACGTTGGATAGAATAACGGGAATAAGGGTTAAAAGCAAAATCAATGGCAACTTTATTCTCATACCTACTCCTGGACTGAAGAATGATAAGGGGATTTCAATATTGCCTTCAGGTATATGCTACCTTTGGACGCGAGATTTTTCTTGGTCTAGTATACCCAACGAGGCATCTTGCTACAAAATCTATGGGACCTCTGCCGGCCTTGACGATACAGAGCGCTATCATACATATGGCATTCGCCCTGTACGAGTTAAGAAATTGAATGTCTATACAGAGTTTGTAGAAGAGACGGGTACGCTGACTTATTACTATGACTTCCTTCGGTCAGAGCGAACTGGCATAACGGAAGTGTATGACCCCGTTACCCACCCCGATGCCGTGCGTTTCACAGGCTACTACAACAAAGTGAAGAAAGTCGTTATCGACCCCTCGATGAAGGATGCTCCCATGACTTCTTTCAATGGAATGTTCTACGGCGGAACGAACCCTCAAACTTGGGTGTTCCAGAAACTGTCGAAGTTAACCACCATCGAGGGGCTGGAGAACCTCAACACAGAGAATGTCACCGATATGAGTAATATGTTCTGTATGTGCTCTTCGCTGACCTCGCTCGACCTCAGCTCGTTCAACACCAGCCGCGTGACAAAGACGGTTGCCATGTTCCAGAGCTGCGAGAAACTGGAGACGGTGGATGTCAGCTCGTTCGACATCAGCAAGGTGACGGACATGGGACAGATGTTCAACTACTGCCCGAAGCTGACCACTATCTATTGCAACGATGACTGGAGCACCAGCACAGCCGCATCAGACTATATGTTCTCTGGCTGCACATCGTTGGTTGGCGGCAAGGAAACCGTGTTCGACAGTAACTTCATAGACAAGACCTATGCACGTCCCGATGGCGGAGAGGAGGCTCCAGGCTATTTCACGGAAAGAAAGTACGTTGTGAGCGACGTGAACTGCGACGGAACAGCCGACACACAGGATGTGCTCATGATATACGACTACATGAAGACTGTTGGCAGCGAAGCCAATGGTGCAAGAGAGGACGTAAATGGTGATGGTTCGGTTGATACCCAGGACATCCTCATGATTTACGAATATATCAGAAGCCATTAAGGAGCCCCCCTCAAGAACCTGAGACCGGATCTTTTTACCATAAACTACAAAACGGACAGGGTTGTTTCCCTGTCCGTTTTGTTTTGACACCATGCTGCTGCTACCCGTTGAGGCTTGTTCATACACTCCTAACTCCTAACTTCTAACTTCTAACTTCTAACTCCCAACTCCTAACTCCTAACTCCTAACTCCTAACTTACCACTCTCCTTTCGTTAATTAAGGTTAAATTAGAAGATTGGATTTTACTTTTTTGTGTTTAATATATCTAATAAGGTGTAGAGATGTTAGCTGTGTTGAAAGGATTAACAGTTTATTTACCCTTTTTTTATTTAAACAGAAAGCCCATGAAAAAAATTCTACTTTGTGCAGTTGCATCATTAATGATGGTGGGAGCATCGGCTCAACCACCACAGGGACCACGCGAGTTCCGTGGCCCACAACCTCATTTCTTTGCTCCCGAAGGCATGCCTAAGTTTGAGGCACCAAAGGAATTCAAGACTTCTGAAGAATTCCGTGCTCCTATGAAATTCCAGGCACCAAAGGAATTCCAAGGTCCTCAAGGATTCCGCGGTCCTCGTGGCCCTCAGGGTCCTCGTGAATTCGGTCCACGTCCAGACGGCAAGAAGTTCGAAGTAGTAGAACTGACTGCTGAGGAAGTTGCTCAGCGTTTCGCACGTCGTCTGCATCTTAATGAGGAGCAGACTGCTGCCTTCGAACCTGTCTTCACCGCTTATCGTGCTGACGTGAAGGCTGCTGAAGATCAGAATCCTGTGACATTCAAACCTAAGGCTCACAGAGCTCCGAAGGCAGAAAAGCCAACTGAGGCTGAAATCGCAGAGATGAAAGCACAGCGTGAACAGTTTGCTGCTCGCGACAAGGCTGTCAGAGAAGTAAGGGATGAGTACAAGGAGAACTTCCTTGAGGTGCTGAACCCACGCCAGTATCACTGGATGTTCCGTTTGGAGCGTGACAAAGGTCTGTTTGTGAAGTTCGTTCCTGTACAGGAAGAAGAAGAGACAACAGAACAAGCTGCTGCAACTCGTGGTCCTGAAGGAATTGCTGCTGCCATCGAAACTGTCGGTAGCGACAATGCAGACAAGGGAGAGTGGCACGCCATCAACGGAGTTGCTCTGAAGGAACAGCCAACTCAGGCTGGTATCTATGTCAAGGATGGAAAGAAGGTTCTGGTGAGATAATTCCGTACCATTACTGACGTATGAATATGACAATGGGGAGAGTTGTTCTCGCGAATGCTCTCCCCACCCAATAAGTATTAATTTTTTTAAGGTAAAAAGATTGTTTTTAGGATGGTGCAAAGGTAGTGCTTTTTATTCACACAAGCACACCTTTTTTTATGTTTTATAACATATGTTGTCGAACACAACCCGAAAAACGGCTCTTTCTGCCTCGTTTTAGTCCAGAATGACTGTTGTCCATCCGTGAGTATCGGGTTCTGTGCCGTACTGGATACCGCGGAGTTTATTATACAGTTTTGTACAGATTGGACCTGGTTTTCCGTCGGCTGAGAACACAAAGCTCTGCTTCGTCTCCAAGTCATCGATTTTGGCAATTGGCGATATGACGGCAGCTGTGCCGCAAGCACCTGCCTCTTCGAACGTTGCCAGCTCTTCTTCTGGAATCTGACGGCGTTCCACTTTCAATCCCATGTCTTCGGCCAACTGCATGAGGCTCTTGTTGGTGATTGACGGAAGGATGCTGGTTGACTTCGGAGTGACGTAGGTGTTGTTTTTGATACCAAAGAAGTTGGCTGCACCACACTCGTCCATGTATTTCTTTTCTTTTGCATCAAGGTAGAACTCACAGCTATAGCCAAGATCGTGTGCCAGCTTGTTGGCACGAAGGCTTGCTGCATAGTTGCCGCCCACCTTGTAGATACCCGTACCGAGCGGAGCTGAACGGTCGTATTCGCGGATGATGACGTATGGGTTTGCTGCAAATCCTCCCTTGAAGTACGGACCTACTGGAGTTACGAACATCAGAATGAGGTATTCGGATGCAGGATGCACACCAACCTGAGCGCTGATACCAATCATCAGCGGACGGATGTAGAGGGTGGCACCACTCTCGTATGGTGGGATGAAGCGCTGGTTGAGCGTCACCACCTTACGAACCATCTCCTCGAACAGTTCTGTTGGTACTTCCGGCATCAGAATGCCGCGACATGTCGACTGAAGGCGTGCTGCGTTCTCGTCCATGCGGAATACGCGTACCTTGCCGTCAGGACAACGGTATGCCTTCAGACCTTCGAATGCCTCCTGACCATAGTGCAGACATGTTGCTGCCATGTGGAGAGGAATCGTCTCTTCACTACAGGTTTCAATCTCACCCCATTTGCCGTCTCTGTAATAGCAACGGACATTGTAATCGGTTTTGTTGTAGCCAAAACCTATGTTTGACCAATCCATCATGTTGTTTATGTTTTAATTGTTATGTGTTCGTTCGTTTTCGACTGCAAATGTAAGCATTCTTTTTGAATTACGCATCATATTGCTGCCGAAATCAGCAGAAAACCATGAAAATGTCAATGAATACATGGCTTTTGGCTCACTCTCACCACTCACCACTTAGTTCTGAGGTAAGAGGTAAGGAGTAACCACTCACCTCTCACCACTAATGGTAAAACAAAAAGGATGTGCCTTGCGGTACATCCTTTCTGTAGCGAGAGTGGGTCACGATCCCACGACCTCCGGATTATGAATCCGACGCTCTAACCAGCTGAGCTATCTCGCCCCGTTTTTGTTTTGCGGGTGCAAAGGTACAAAATAATTTTTAATGTGGGATGTAAAATGCATAATTATTTTGCAAAAACCTGCTTTTTTTACGATTCTCTTGCTTGAAACGTAGCGAAAGCAGGTCTTTTTTAACTTCGTTTTGGGTAACTACTCCCCGCCCTAGAGCGGGGGAGGGTCCTCTCTTACGCCTTGATTGGGCTGTATTTCGGTACCAGCAACTTCATGCCAATCCAAGAGATGATGTAAGCGATACCGCAGAAGCAGAACATGATGAAATAACCTGCTGGCTTACCTTCGAAACCCATGAACTGGAAGGCTGCTCCTGCTTCCTCTGCATGTGTGAAGAGTTTTCCTGCTACGAACTGAATCACCATAGAACCTGCTCCACCTGCTGTAGCTCCCACACCTGTGATGGTAGCGATGGTACTCTTTGGGAACATGTCGCCGATGGTAGAGAACAGGTTAGCCGACCAAGCCTGGTGACCTGCTGCCGCGATACCGATGAGGATGGCTGGCCACCATGGGCTCTGTACGCCGAGTGGCTGAGCAGCAAGGGCAACAAGTGGCAAGAAGGCAAAGATGAGCATGGCGAGCATACGTCCGCTGTAAGGGTGCATACCACGTTTCTCGACAAAGAGCTTGGGGAGGTAGCCACCGAAGATGCTGACAACGGTCACAATGGCATACAGGGTGAAGATAAGACCCTGACCGAGTGGCTCGGATGCCTTAATACCAAATTGATTCTGGAAATAGGATGGTGCCCAGAAGAGGAAGAACCACCACACTCCATCGGTGAGCAGTTTTCCACAGATGAACGACCAAGTCTGACGATAGGTGAAGCACTTGAGGAACGGGATGGCTTTCTCTTCCTTCAACGCAGCCTTCTCTGCTGCCTCGGCTTCGTCGTCCTGATGGATGTAGTCGAGTTCAGCCTGATTCACATGCTTGCTCTTCTCAGGTTTGTCGTACATGAAGTGCCAGAAGAACATCCACAGGAATCCGAAGGCACCAATAACGATAAATGCCCATTCCCATCCGAGACTCTTTGCCAATGGTGGAATGCAGAGTGGAGCTGCAAGTGCTCCTACGCTGGCTCCTGCATTGAACAGACTCGTAGAGTAAGCTCGGTCTTTCTTTGGATTGTATTCTGCTGTCACCTTAATGGCTGCGGGGAAGTTGCCTGACTCTCCAAGCGCCAGGATGCCTCGACAGAAGAGGAAGAGGTAAACCGATGTGGTGGAGAAAGCCAATGCGGCATTTGAACCAATCTTAGTTGCAGCTGCAAGATCGGGTGAGCCGGTCAGCAACGAGGTTCCCCATCCGCAGAGGGCATGTAGGCAGGCACCTGCACTCCATACACCAATACTCCACAGGTAACCTTTCTTGGTGCCCATCCAGTCGATGAACTTACCTGCGAACAGACAACAGATGGCATAGAAGATGCTGAAGAATGAGGTGATTTTGCCGTAGTCGTCATCTGTCCAACCAAATTCGGGTTTGATAAACTCTTCATACGTAAGACTCAAGACCTGACGGTCGAGGTAGTTAATGGTTGTTGCCACGAAAAGCAACGAACAAAGCCACCAACGCCAGTTGGTCATCAGCTTTGTCTGGGTAGATTGATTGCTCATAAATGTTCAGTATATATTTGATTAGCAAGGCAAAGTTACTGCTTTTTCATGAATAGGGAAAAGAATCACGTAAAAAAGTGTTGTTTTTCTATAAAAATTGTAGGAGTAGGTGGATATAGCAAAGGCCGATTAGGAAATAGTAGCTAACTTTGTCTATTATTTCATTTTCTCGTGAACGATTTCCTGCTTTCTGTGTATGCGGTAATGAAAGAGCTGCTCTGGAATCGTTTAATCATAAAAAACAGAACAAAAATGAAAAGAATACTATTAGGTGTTATGTCGGTCGTGCTCACCTTCAGCGCTATGGCTCAGACCAAAGCTGTCAAGGTGGAAAGTCCGATTGTAACGGAGAAAGATTTTGTGTGGTATGTAGAACAGAAAGAAGCGTGGAAAGCTCAGACGCAGAGAAATCCTAAGGATGAGACCGCGTGGTTGAACTATTATCATGCAGCACACTATATGGGTTGGTGGGGTACTAATTCTGACAGCGTAGTTCGTGAGGCAATGAACGAGATGAAGCAGGCCATTCCTGATACGTATACCTATAATTATTGTGCTTATCGTGCCATTGGTAGTGGTCATTCCGAAGAAAAGGATGGCGACAAATATGCGGAAGCAGCATTGGAAAAGCTGCCCGACGATATGCAGTTTTTTGACTATGACCAATGGGTGTGCTACTTAGCCATGAAAGGATATGAGCCACGAATGGCACAGATGGCGAAACGCTACTTCGAAAGTGGAATTTATTCGGAAAACGTGTTGCGATATGGCTACAACGAGTTGGCTGGTATGGATGCAGATGGTATCTATATCGGTTCTGGTGATACTTCTATCATCCCAAAGTGGCTTATCCAAGAGGGCATGGGGAAACACAAGGACAAGACAATAGTTTGTATTCCGTTCCTGGCCGTGAAGGAATATCGTATGTGGCTGAACAAGAAACTCGACATTCAGTTACCTGAATGGGAGACTGGCACTTATGATACATATCAGGATTTTGAGCGTGCCGTACTACAGACCATCATTGACAAGTATGGCAGTAAGGTGTATTTCTCTGCAACCACACCTCCATCATCGATGGAACCTTGGAAACAGAACCTCTATAACGAGGGGCTGCTGTTGAAGTACTCGAAGAACCGCTACGATAATCTTGCTGTGAAACGTCGTAATGTGGAAGAACGCTACATGCTGGAGTATCTGCTTGTTTCGTTTCGTCCTGACTGGACATCAGGTCAGCGATTGTCAGCCAACTATGCCGTTTTGCTTGCCGACTTGCTGCCTTACTACGAGAAGAATGATCAGAAGCGGTACGATTGGTTGATGCGGAGACTGGTGAGCGGTATCAGTAACACATCGCTCAGCGAGGAGAAAAAACAGGAATACATGAACGTGCTGATTCAGAAGTAAGTTATGCTGATACCCCTACGACTATCGGCACAGTCCGATGAGCAACTGATGGAACGTGCCGCCAGAGGTAGCGACCGTGCCTTCGAGGAACTCTACAACCGTTATGCCCGACGGTTGCAGGGTTTCTTCGTCCGAAGGTTAGGCGACGATGCCGACCTCGCTGCCGATTTCATGCACGACACGTTTCTGCGTCTCTATGCCGCCCGTGAAACCTATCACGAAGGGAGTAACTTTCGTGCCTGGCTCTTCACCATCGCCTATAACCTTTGTCGGAATCACCATCGTAACCAGTTGGAAATGGTTTCTGATGAGGATGTGGACATCACCGATGAGGTTAGTATTGAAGTTGAACTAGACATGAAAGGTCTTCATGAAGCCCTTCGTGAAGTGTTACGAAAACTCCCCGAACCATACGCGATGCTCTTTTCGCTCCACTATGAAGAGGAACTGACAGTTCCCCAAATAGCGCGAATCACCAATCTCCCCGAAGGAACGGTGAAATCGCGTCTGCACAAAACAATGAATATCATCAAGCAAAATCTGAAACAATATGAATATCACTGAACAAGACATCATCCGTACAGCTCGACAACTGCGAGATGAAGAGAACGAACAATTGTATGTCCGTTCCGAATTCCGGCAAACAAGACCTTGGCGTCATTTCCCCAAATGGCTTGTTGCTATCCCAGCGGCAGCTATCATTGGTTTCTTCGTTGGTTTATGGGCACAACGTCCTCAGAATGACGCTCCGCTTACCGCACTTGTGGATACTGTTTATATCGAGGTGCCGACTCAGCAACCACCACAGGAACCAAAGGTTGCAGATGACCCTATAGTGCCTGCACCTACTCCTAAAATATACCGTGCCTCCACATCTCAACCTAAGCACCAACCATCTGTAGGCCGTTCTGTGGCAGATGATAATATACGTTATGACTTGTTGGTAAGGAACTAATACACCTTATTATAATAAATAAAGGGGAGCAAGACGATACTTACTCCCCTTTGATGATGTATATGATAGGATTATCTTACGGTGATATCCTTGCTCATGTCTTTGAAGTTCCACTTGCAGTTGTCGCTGTTGAAGTCCCATTTGCCGAGGGTAGGAGTACAGTCACCTGCTGACATCAGCACAAGTTCTTCGTCTGTTCCAGGAACAGCCTTTGGCATGATGCGGTAAGTACCGTCAGTACACTGGTCGATGCGCCAGAGCTGCTCAGGAGCACCTGTGAACTTAGGAACAGAAGTAACTTCCTTGTCTGCTGTTGCAGCGAGTGCACGATTTGTGCCAGCGATGATAATCTTGAAGTAAGGACCTCCGAGGTAACCACCAGCCTCAGGAACGGCTGTGATGGTCCAACGCTGATGAGGACGACCCATATAGTCGGCCATACGAACGCGGATTTCGCCCTTTGGCCAATCTTCGATAACGTCAGCAAGAGTCTGTGAAGCAACTGGCTGAGGAGCTGCCTGAGCTGTAGCACGCTGAGCACCACCGGCTGCGCCACCTGCAGCACCGCCACCAAAGCCTCCCATGCCGCCAAAGCCGCCCATGCCACCGAAGCCAGCAGGAGCCTGACCACCTTGAGCACCAGCAGGAGCACCCTGTGCGTTAGCTGGACGTTGAGCGCCTTGAGGAGCACCTGCACCTTGAGGAGCACCTGCGCCAAAGCCGCCAAAACCACCGAAGCCGCCGGCAGGAGCCTGACCTGCACCAGCAGGAGCCTGTCCGTTAGCTGGACGCTGAGCGCCAGCAGCACCAGCAGGACGTTGAGCGCCACCGCCCATACCGCCGAAACCGCCGAAGCCACCCATGCCACCGAACATGCCGCCGCCACGGTTCATGCGAACGAAGTCAACAACGAGTTCAAGTGAATAGCCACGACGTTCTGATTCGATTTCATATGTACCTTCCTTAAAGAGCTCGCCACCTACTGGCCATCCGTTCTTCCAAATGATTGGGCGGATTGCCAATACGCTACGACCACCCTGGTCGAGGTCTGCCTCCCAGTGGAGAGACATCTTCTCAACTCCGTCAGCTACGACGTAGCGACCGAAGTGACCAGCACCCCAAGTACGTCCGCTACCAGCGATGACCATACGGCCACCACCTTCCAACATGTCACGACCAACGTTGTCGATGAATGGACCAGTTACGTTCTTTGAACGGCCGCAGACGATGTTATAGGTAGAGTTGCCTCCGTCGCAGCATGTGCCGTGAGTTCCAAGCAGATAGTACCAACCATCTTTATAGATAAGGTCAGAAGCCTCGCAGTCGATAGCTACATTCTTTGCCTTATTGCCCTTAACGCGCTCACCTGTCTTAGGATCGATTTCGACCATACGGATATGTCCGAAGTAGGTTCCGTAGGTTACCCACAGACGACCAGTCTTAGGATCGAGCAACAGACCTGCATCGATTGCATCGCAGTCTTCGTCCTGAATAGAACGAGCTACTTCGATAGGTTCTGAGAACTTGAAGTCAGGAGACTCTGGGTCGAGGGTCTTGTTCCACATCACAAGGATACGACCTGCATGTCCACCACCAAGTCCACCACCAGTAGCGCTATAAGCAACGAGATAGCGGTCGCCAATCTTCAATGCATCAGGAGCTGCACCGCCACCAGGACGCTGTGCTCCGCTGTTCCAAGTCCAACCGTCCTCAGAGATGAGGCCGCCGCCACCTGTTCCGAATGTATAGTATTTACCGTCACACTCCACGATGGTTGATGGGTCGTGGATGAATGGTGCGCCGATTTGTGCCATTGCTGACTGACTCAGCATGATACCTACGAGGGCTCCAAAGCCCTTTATGATGTTCTTATACTGTTTCATAATTGCCGATTATTTAGTTAAGGTTACAGATACGTTGGTTAATGGTTCGCCGTTCTCCTTGATGAAACGGACACAGAAGTCGCTCATACCTGGACCGTTGATGACAGCGCCGCGAAGCACGTTCTTTCCCTTCTTCAGGTTGAGACGTCCTGACATCACGTCATCGACAACCATACGGCGGTCGCCTGAGAGGATGACAGCTTCTTCACCATTGAGCCACCACATCGATGCTGAGTTTGAACCTACGGCCAGACGTACATTTGAAATGTCCTCAGGGCAGTCGATGATGGTAACAGCCCAGAACAGCACGCCATATACTTGCTTCTCCAATCCTGATGCGAAACGGAAAAGCTTCACGTTGTAGCGTGTAGCGTCAAACGCATGCCATTTCAGTTCCTGCTCACCCACTTTCTCTGTTTTACCGTCAGTTGGGATGTCGGTAAACTGTCCAGAGAAGTACTGCTGGCTGAAGTTCTCACGGATGTAAGAGTCAGTGAATACCGTGTTGCTACGGTTTGGTTTGTCGATAGGCTCAAGCAATAACCATCTGCGGATGAATCCCTTTGCATCGGGTTTTGCTACGTTTTTAGACACAGGGCTGAAGTAGTCAGCCAACGTTGGTTGCACATTTTCCTTTGTGAGGTCGTCCTTATCACCGTCTCCACCACCTGGAGCAGCGTAAACTGACATACCGAACAAAGATGCAACTGCGAATGCTAGTAATGCTTTCATGTTTTGTTTGTTTTTGGTATTAATTGTTGTGAACAAAATATATATTCGCATATTTGGCACAAAGTTAAGCATAAAAAACGAGAATGAATGCCTTTTATACCATTTTTTTGCACTTATCGCAGAATAATACTTCCAAAACGACCTATTTCTATTCTGCGAATAGCAGAAAACAATCATCCCCCGCACCATTCGATGCGAGGGATGGTATGTCAGCAATCAAGTTATCGCATGACTCATTATTTCTTTGCCGGAGCCTTTTTGGCCGTTGGAGCTTTCTTTGCTGTCGTGGCCTTTTTGCTGTTGTGGCTTTCTTGGCAACAGGTTTCTTTGTTGCAGTTCCCTTTGCAGGAGCAGGTTCTTCTTTTGTCTTGTAGACAGAAGGATGATACTTCTCCAGTTCTGCCTGCAACTTCTCAATCTTACGGTCTTTCGCCTCAATCTCCTCGCCTTGGTTCTTGATGGTTGTGAGGAGTGAGTTGAGTTCTTCGTTATCCATATCGATAGGATAAAGTGCATTGACACGGTTGATGAAGTCACCAAGGATATTCATGTAGTTGGTGAATGCGTCGTAAGGACTGTCATAGATGCCTCGATTCATACCAACACTGGTGTGCTTGGTGGTCATGAAACGGAAGTTGTTTGATGCCTGCAGGTAGTCCCAGTCTTGTTTGATGCGGCGATCTGTGCAGATGCGAACACGATCGGCAACGCTGTAGAGCTTGTCGAATGCCTCGCGCTGCATACAGTTGCCAAGCCAGCAGCTGGTGTTACGCTCTTCGTCCACCCAACTGATGTTGTAAGGAACATCCAAACTGCCGACCGACTTCCCCTTGCTGCATAGTTCTGATGGAGTAGAGAAGGTGATGCCTCGTGCTTTCGCACATGCGGGAATCGCTTTGAGGAATTGCAGGATGTTACTGCTCAGTGGCTGGAAGATGCCGAGAGCGCAGAGCTCCATGAAGATGTTAATGACGTTCTCTTCCTCTGGGAGGGCAGCAATCCAGTCAACATATTTGTCTGCGAAGAGTGGATATTCGCTCCAGTCGGAGTTGTTGAAACGTAGGCTGATGTCATCACTCAGTTTGTAATCTCTCAGCAAGAGCTTGAGGTTAGGATTGAGGGCACAGTTGTAGATGAAGTGTGGCGACTTCCATCCCAGGATGTGTTTAGCACCTTCGGTGAGCATACCCTTGAATCCCATTGCCGCTACCTGTGCACCAATCTCATCGGAATAGATGAGTGAGCTGTTGCGGAATACCTTTGGCGATTGTCCGAAGAGTTCCTTGATTTTTGCTTTCATGCGCATACACTCGTCGCGGAAACTCTCTTCGTTGCCGAGAGAAGCAAGTCCGTGGCTATATGGCTCGCAGAGGAATTCCACACATCCAGTTGAATTGAGCTCCTGAAGCAAATCAATCACCTGAGGAGCGTGCATCTCCAACTGTTCGAGACCTACGCCGGAGAGTGAGAGTGCAACCTTGAAGAACTTACCGTTTTCCTTCGCCATCTCGATGAGTGTCTGAAGGGCAGGCACGTATGAGTGCTCAGCGATGTCGTTGATGCTACGCTCGTTCTCATAGTCGTCATAATAGTAGTGGTCGCGACCGATATCAAAGAAACGGTAGCGTTTGAGATGTATGATTTGATGAATCTCGAAATATAAACAAATTGTTTTAGCCATTGTATATTGGTTTAGTAGTTTGTTAGTTTAATTGTTTAAATAGGAGCAGGGCTTAATTCATACCTAAACACTGATTGTACAGTTTGCGAATGCGCAATCCGACTTTCTCCCATGTGATTTCGTCAACTTCCTTAATGCCTTCTTCCTGAAGGTATTTGAAGAGTGACGGATTGGTACAGATGGAGTAGATGGCATCAGCCATTGCATGAATGTCCCAATAATCGACTTTGATGACCTTCTCCAAGATTTCACCACAACCGGATTGCTTGGATATGATGGACGGTGTGCCACATTGCATTGCCTCGAGTGGTGCTATACCAAACGGTTCGCTGACAGAAGGCATGACGAACACATCTGAGTTCTTGTAGGTTTCGTACACTTGTCGACCTCGCTGGAATCCTGGGAAGTGGAAACGGTCGGCAATGCCGCGTCGAGCCACCAGTTCAATCATGGCTTCAAGCATGTCACCTGAACCCGCCATACAGAATCGGATATTATGGGTACGTTGCAAAACCAATGCAGCTGCTTCAACGAAGTATTCCGGACCTTTCTGCATGGTGATACGTCCGAGGAAGGTGACCACTTTCTCTTTCGAGTGGTCAGGACGAGGAATGTCGAGCAGGTCTTGTGAAAGTGGATACACTGCATTGTGCATTGCAAAACACTTGCGAGGATCTTGGTGATATTCCTTGATGACGGTTTGACGTGTCAACTCGCTTACACACATGATGCAATCAGCATGATCCATTCCGTTTTTCTCGATGGAGTAAACCGTTGGGTTGACCTTTCCGCGGCTACGGTCGAAATCGGTAGCATGGACATGTATGCATAGTGGTTTTCCGCTGACCATCTTAGCATGTACACCTGCAGGGTAGGTGAGCCAGTCGTGAGCATGTATGATGTCGAATTGTTCAGCACGTGCTACGACTCCGGAGATGATGGAGAAGTTGTTGATTTCTTCATGCAGATTCCCAGGATAGCCACCAGCAAACTCCATGCAACCCATATCGTTGGTATGCATGTAGGAGAAGTCTGCATAGATATGATCACGGAAATGGTAGTACTCTTCCGGCGTCATGTAATTGGGCAGACGGTGTTTCACGTAGTCGTAGTCGTGACCTTTGTACACAATCGGCACTTGGTTCATTCCGATAATCTTCAGGAACGACTCCTCTTCGCCTGTCGGTTTCGGCAGGCAGAAGATGGTTTCCATGTCGGGTTGAAGGCTTAGTCCTTTGGTGATACCGTAGGATGCAACAGCCAATCCACCATATATCTTAGGGGGAAATTCCCATCCAAACATTAATACTCTCATATCGTTTCCTCCTTATTAATAATTATAATACTTAGACAATAATTTATTCACACGGAGAATGGCTGCTACATTCATGGCGAACGAAAGTGCGCCACGTCCATGGAATGGTGGGTTTCCGTCGAAGAGTTCAGGAAGGGTTCCGATTCCATGATAGAGCATTTCTTCCTCAAGTCCGATGAGGCTGCGGTCAACAAACGAGAGCCCGCTGCGTTTGTAAATCTTCATGCAGGTTTCCAGATAGAATCCCAGCATGAATGGCCATACGGTGCCTTGATGGTAGGCGGCATCACGCTCTTGCTGACCACCTTGGTAGATTGGGTTGTAAGCACCGCTCTTTGGTGAAAGCGAACGAATACCCTTTGGTGTACGCAGTTCTTTGGTGCAGATGTCGAAAACACTCTTGCGTTCCGCCATCGTGAGCGGTGTGTTTTCGAGCGAAGTAGCAATCAGCATGTTTGGACGTACCTCCCATGAGATATTCATTCCGTCAACATAGTCCATCAGGTATCCATAGTCATTGATGAACGTTTCGCGGAATGACTTGCCGCATTCAGCAGCAATCGCTTTCAGTTTCTCTGCTTCCTCCTGTTTGTTCTGCGACTCCAGAATCTGTGATACAAAGATAAGGGCGTTGTACCATAGGGCACAAATCTCAACGATATACCCTGTGCGTGGAACAACGGGCCGTCCGTTGATGGTGGAGTTCATCCAAGTTGCCGGACGTTCTGTTCCGTTGGTGTAGAGCATACCGTTCTCGTGAAGTGTGAGGTTTGGATGTTTGCCTTGCTGGATATAGTTTACGATTTTCTCAACCAATGGTCCATAGCGTTTTACAGCATCGTTCATGTCGACAATCCGTGCATATTGCTGAATGCTCCAGACTGCCCATAGCAGTACATCTGGGGCATCCATCTCATAAATCTTTACAGAGATTGGTTTGCCTGCGATGAAGTCGTTGATGGCTTTCTCTGCAGTTTTCATTGCGCTGATGAAACGTTCGGTCTCATCATTGGCCAGCGTCAGACCTGGCAATGAAACAAATGTGTCGCGTGCACGGGCTTTGAACCAAGGGTAGCCTGCAAGGATATAGTGCTCACCTTTTTTCTTATTATGGAACTGGTGAGCTGCGTTAATTAAGCATTGATGGAAACTATCGCGTGGGGTGTGGACCTCAATTTCTTCGTCGAATGTCTTCTTCAGTGTCCGTGTATTGATTTCCTCTAATCCAGCAGAGAAGATAACACTTTCACCTTTCTTGATGTTGAACTCAAAGTAACCAGGCACGTAGAGGTCTTCCGAGTAGTCATATCCCAGTTCCTGATCCTTTGGATATTCAATGCCCTTGTACCAGTTCGGAGTGAAGACATACTCTGCCTTTTTGTTAGTCTGCATATACAGATACGGATATCCATCGTACAAGCATGTCTTGATGCCGTTGTCCACCTCCTCGTAGTTACGGTTGATTGCAGCGTTCTCGTGTGTCAGCTGGTTGGCTGCACGGAAAGCAAGGAACGGTCGTAAGCGAAGGGTTGTTACGGAGTGGGCATCGACCAGCGTGTAACGTATCAGCACTCTGTTATGGAAATGTTGGAACACCTTTTCTTTCTTCAAGATGACACCACCCACACGATAGAGTGTTGTCGGAATCTTGTCCCAGGTGAATTCACGAATGTATTTGTGTCCGTTCGGACTGAACACGTCGCCGGCGTACTTGTGAAGTCCGAGATTGAATTCCGCTCCGTGCTGGATGACTGTTTCATCGAGTGATGAGAGCAGTACATGGGTGTTGTCATCAATCTCTGGAACGGGAACGACAAGCAAACCATGATATTTGCGAGTGTTGCAGTCAACGATTGATGACGAAGAGTATGCACCCGAACGGTTGGTGCGAAGAATCTCTTTTGGAAGCGCTTCTTGCAAGTTCGTCAACAATGTTTTCTCAAATTGTAAGTAACTCATTTTAGTATTGGTATAATTATTTATTTGTAGTCAGATTATTGGACGACATTCGTTGTCCACCTACAAAAGTACGTACTTTTTTCTATCTTTCAAAGTTTAAATGAACTTTTTTGCCTTAAGTGTCGATTTTTCGCTCTTTTTCTGCCAAAAAATGCCGTTTTGCTTGCTTGTTTGAACAAATAAGATTATATTTGCACTCGAATACAACAATAATTTACACTTCATAAAAAAGTGAAATATGCGGGTTAAGAAAACATACAAACGTGAAGAGTTGTTGCATGAACTTTCGCTTTTGACAGGAGAAATGACCAGTAATCAGCAAATGGATTTATTGAAGCATTGTTCTGTCAAGCGCTTTAAGGTGGGCGAAGTCATCAGCGGCGAGGGCGATGTGGCCGACCGGTTGTTCTTCATTCTGAAAGGAGTTGCCAAATGTTGTATACGTGGAGATGCCGACAGATGGCAAATCGTGCGGTTGGTAAAAGTGGGTGACTATTTTGGTTACAGAGCCTTTTTTGCAAATCAGAATCACATGGCATCATATATTGCGATGACGGAGATGGATATTTGTGTCATTTCGATGGATTTTATCAAACGATGTTTGGACGATAACACTTTCCTGAAGGACTTCTTCCTGAAACGTCTGGCCTGTAGTCTGTGGTTTTCTGATTTCCGTTTTGTATGTATGATTCAGAAGCATCTGCGAGGTAGGATGGCTGCTACGTTATTAGGGCTTGGTGAGAATTTTGGTTATCGTGAAGACGGTAAGACCTTAGCTTTTGAGACGACTCGCGCGGAATTGGCCAACTTGTCGAATATGATCACCGCCAATGCCATCCGAACGCTTTCTGCCTTTGTATCCGAGGGGTTGATTACGATGAACAAGCGTAGAATCACTATTCTCGACGAAGAAGCTCTCAAAGAAATCAGTATCCACGACTAACGATGACCATCCTTAACCACATTATTCCTTTTGGTACTTACAAAGCCATCAATCTGTTTGGCATTATCTTTACGAAGATGCCTTTGCAACCCAGTGAGGTGAACCATGAGATGATTCATACACGTCAGTTGTTGGAAATGGCGGTATTCGGTTTTTATCTCTGGTATTTAGTCGAGTGGGGGATACGTTTCTTGAAGCTTCGCAATATGAAACAGGCATATTACAATATTAGTTTCGAACGCGAGGCATACGCGAATGAAGCAAATTTGAACTATCTGAAAACCCGCAAGCTTTTTGCGTCTTTCAAATATCTATAAATTGCAGTTAATGGCATCCTTTCCGAGGAAATGTGGTGTGGTTTTCACGAAAGAATTACTTTTTTTCTTTGGAAATTAAAAAAAACGGCCAAAAAGTTTTGTCAGTTTTCGGAAAAGTACTACCTTTGCAGTCGCAATTCGGCGGAAGAGCATCAAAAACGCCTTGAAAAGGGCCCAGGTGGCGGAATGGTAGACGCGCTCGTTTCAGGTGCGAGTGGTGAGAGCCGTGCAGGTTCGAGTCCTGTTCTGGGCACATTATTGTAATTGCGGAAATAGCTCAGTTGGTAGAGCACAACCTTGCCAAGGTTGGGGTCGCGAGTTCGAGTCTCGTTTTCCGCTCACATTAAAGATACGCAATTGCGGAAATAGCTCAGTTGGTAGAGCACAACCTTGCCAAGGTTGGGGTCGCGAGTTCGAGTCTCGTTTTCCGCTCAAAAGTAGCCTACGGGTTACTTTTTTTGTTTTTGTATATGTGCATAGACGAATTATTGTGTTTTCACGTACCACTTTGCACTTTTTTTTGTAACTTTGCACCCAAATTCGAAATAACACTTTAGACAATGCCGTCAATATCAGTACGAGGCACAGAAATGCCTTCATCACCAATCCGTAAGTTGGCACCACTTGCTGAGGATGCTAAGAAACGCGGAATTCATGTGTATCATCTGAACATCGGTCAGCCCGATCTGCCCACACCGCAGATTGCGCTTGATGCCATGAAGAACATCGACCGTAAGATATTGGAGTACAGCCCAAGCCAAGGTTACCGAAGCTATCGCGAGAAGTTGGTGGGCTATTATGACAAGTATAACATCAAGCTAACAGCGGACGACATCATCATCACCAGCGGTGGTTCCGAAGCTGTGTTGTTTGCGTTTCTCTCTTGTCTGAATCCAGGAGATGAAATCATCGTTCCAGAACCTGCTTATGCTAACTACATGGCATTCGCCATTTCTGCTGGAGCTGTGATTCGTACCATTGCTACGACGATAGAAGAAGGTTTCTCTTTGCCAAAAGTTGAGAAATTCGAGGAACTGATCAACGAACGCACACGCGCCATCCTCATCTGTAATCCAAATAACCCGACTGGTTATCTGTACACCAGACGTGAGATGAACCAGATACGTGACCTTGTGAAGAAGTATGACCTTTACCTGTTCTCCGACGAAGTCTATCGTGAGTTTATCTATACCGGCAGTCCATACATCTCCGCTTGCCATCTGGAGGGAATAGAGAATAATGTGGTGCTGATCGACTCTGTGTCAAAGCGCTATAGCGAGTGCGGAATCCGTATCGGTGCTTTGATTACGAAGAATGTGGAGGTGCGCAAGGCCGTCATGAAGTTCTGCCAGGCTCGACTCAGTCCTCCGCTGATTGGTCAGGTCATCGCTGAGGCTTCGCTCGATGTGCCTGAGAGCTACACTCGCGATGTCTATGATGAGTATGTCGAGCGTCGTAAGTGTTTGATTGACGGACTCAATCGCATACCAGGTGTCTATTCGCCAATCCCGATGGGAGCATTCTATACAGTTGCAAAGCTGCCAGTCGATGATAGCGAGAAGTTCTGTGCTTGGTGTCTTTCTGAATTCAATTACGAAGGTGAGACCGTCATGATGGCTCCTGCAGCAGGATTCTACACAACTCCAGGTTCAGGACGTAATGAGGTACGTATCGCCTATGTCTTGAAGAAGGAAGACCTTGTTCGCGCACTGGTAGTTTTGAAGAAGGCCTTAGAAGCATATCCTGGACGAGTGGAGTAGTTGAGCGGTTAGTGGTTAGCCCAATTAAACTACTAAACAATTAAACTATTTTGAGTTTCGAACGATTCATAGCCAAGCGTATTTATGCTCAAACCGACGAGAAACGTCAGATTTCCCGTCCAGCAATTCGTATTGCACTGATTGGCATCATCATCGGAATGGCGGTGATGATTGTCAGCATTGCGGTTGTGATGGGATTCAAGTCTCAGGTGAGTTCCAAGGTCGTAGGATTTGGCGCCCATATCCAGGTGCTCAGTCTGACGCAGGGCGAAGACTATGAATTGCTGCCTGTGCTGACCACCGATAGTCTTGAACGGGTGATTCGGAGGAATCCACAAGTGGCTGATGTGCAGCGTTTCGCAACCAAGATGGGAATGCTCAAGACCCAGGACGACTTCCGCGGCATTCAGTTCAAGGGAGTTGATGAGGGTTACGACCTCTCTTTCTTCCGTCAATACCTCAAAGAAGGCAAGATTCCTCAGTTCAGTTCCAAGGAAGCCACGAACCAATTGCTTGTGTCGCAGCGAATAGCATCCGACCTCCATATCCAGGCGGGCGATAAGGTTTATGCCTATTTTGTCAATGAGAGTGGGATGCGTGCCCGCCGTTTCACCGTATGCGGCATCTACGAGACCCACCTCTCTGAGTACGACCGTAATGTGGTCATGACCGATATCTACACCATCCGCAGGCTGAACAACTGGGACAGCGACATGTCAACTGGATTCGAAATCACTATCAAGGACTACGACCGTTTGGACGATGTGACTCAGGAGCTTGTCTATAAAATAAATAAGGTGTACGACAAGAATGGGTGCATGTATGGAGCGTTCAGTATCCGTCAGTTGGCACCGCATATCTTCTCTTGGTTGGGTGTGCTCGACATGAATGTCATCATGATTCTTGTCCTGATGATTTGCGTGGCTTCGTTCACAGTGATGTCAGGATTGCTCATCGTCATGTTGGAGCGTATCAATATGATTGGCATTCTCAAGTCGTTAGGAGCCACCAATCGCTCCGTCCGTCAAGTGTTCATCAACTTCTCTGTGATGCTCGTAGGTCGTGGCATGCTTTGGGGAAACGTCATCGGATTGGCACTCTGTTTCCTACAGAGTCAGTTCCATCTGGTCCGGCTCGATCCCGCTGTCTACTATCTCGATGCCGTACCCATCCGCTTCGATTGGCTCCTTTTCCTGTTGGTGAATGCCATCACGCTCATCATTTCCTTCATCGTCATCTTTGGCTCGTCTTATCTGATGAGCATCAGCCGTCCAGCACAAACCATGAGGTTTGAGTAAGACGGTACATTACTCTAGCCAGCTCCAAAGCTGCTCCTTGCCTGCTTCTAGGCTTACTCACGAGTATGGCTGCAGTATGGTTAGAGCGAAACAAAGGTGAAATAAAAGCGAGGAAGAAATGCCAGAACCATCACTTGATCCTGTGAAACGACGCACATTTTGCGGCGTTTTTCTTCGCAAAACGTCGAAATCTCCCCCAATTTGCCAATAGGAATTATTGTGAGCCGTATCGCTCATAGCGAGAGGCCGTGTTGCTCATAGCGAGAAGCCGTGTTGCTCGTAGTAACAAGCCGTGTTGCTTCGCTGAACATGATGGAGGTGCATCTTGTTTGGTGCATATTAAATGCTTGTTTTGCGACTTATGATGGTAGTTGTCATCGCCATTGTCATCGTTTTTCAGCTTCAAACCCCTCCACAGGTATGTAGGAGGCACTTTGCGAAATCGATGACAGTGATGACACCGATGACAGTGACCTATTTTTATTTTTTTCTTTGCGTAGTAGTGGATGGGGAGTATGTTAATTATTATTATTTATGTATTATTTATTATACAATATTATATATAATAATTATAATAATAAAAGGAGGTGATTCAGCGAACATAACGATGACAGAAAAATAAATGCCCCCACTGTCATCGGTGTCATTGTCATCGCTGTCATCGTTTTGCTGGAAAATCAGAAAAATTTGTTTCCCCTAGGGGCTGCAAAATTTTCCCCTAAGGGCTGCACGTGCAGCCTCAGGGGGGTATCATTAAACGTTGTAAGAGCACAAGAACAATGCTCAAAGTGGTCATAGAGAATGACCCCAAACGCTACGACTTGGGCAAAAATGCTTCAAGATGGCTTCTTTTCGTTATACAAAAAGCCCACTTAGCGGGGTGTTTTTTGCCTAATGATCGATGCGGGCATCGAGTGAGATGCTGTTGAAGGTGTTGTTTCTGAGTGTGGCCTTACCTATGTAGAATCCGTAGTCGTCGTTCGGTTGCTGGGCTTGGAGTCCAAGGAACAGGTGCTCAATGGTTTGTGTCGGCTGGAAGGCCAGGGTGAATTCTGTGATGCCTGATTTGGGTACAGACAGGCGACTCCAGTATTCATAGCTGTTTTGAAGGTTGTACACTTGGGCGAAGGAGATGCTGGCTGTGGCTACATCGTCTTTAGAGGTGCCCAGGTAGGGGGTAAACTCGCCTTGTGGCAGACCCTTCACCGTGAATTGGAGGATGGGTGGGCAATAGAACTTGCTAAACTGGTTCGTTGCAGCATCGTATGTGTCGCTTCGTACCTGAAGCGCAGAGTCGATGAGTCGGTTCAGTCCGTTGCTACCTTGAATCATGCTCATGCCTGAGTTGTAGGAATAGATGTTTGAGGAGGTTGTGATGAGAAATCCTTCAGTCATGGTTGCTGGCACAAGGTGGGCCTCGACGCGGCTTTCTGCGAGATAGCGACTGCTGTTGAATGGGTTGTCCATCGATGGCTGGCCTCCCTTAAAAATATATAAGGTGCCGCTGAACTGTGCCGAGTGTTCGTCTTCGCTCAGTGAGCCTGGTACCATGCTGAGGTAGCCTGTCATACGGTAGATGGGGTCCGACTTAGGAATGGCGAAGATGTAAAGGCGGTCGCCAGTATGCAGCACAGGACGGGTGGTGCCATCAGTAGATGTGCCTGTGCGGCTTATCTCAAGGTCGTAGTCGATAGACACCGTTACGTCAATCTTACGCGATTCGGGTGTAGGAATGACGACGTTCGAGTCGGGTGTCCAGGTCCAGTCGGGGTCGATGTGGTTGTTCTCGCACGATGTGAGTACGAGAGCCGCAATGGTGAAAAGTAGTGCCAGTGAGTTTTTCATGACGGTAAGATATAATAATAGGCACGCCCGGCCTTGCCGTAACGTGCCTATGTTGATGAGTATTATTTCCAGTTGGCAATCCAAGACTTCCAGTCAACGTCCTTGAACATAGGAGCGTTAGCCACGTCGGTCTTCACGTCCTTGCCCATGAGGAAACGGTCGATGAATGCCTCAAGGTATGGATATTCAGCCTCAGGGAGCTGACAGTGTCCGTGTCCACCTGAGATGCTGTAACCTACACGGTCGGCAATGCCGAATGTGCGCCATACTTCCTTTGCTGCGTTGATTGAAGCGTAACCGCTCTCATCGGCGAGCCACTTGTAGTCGGTGTTGCCGAAGTAGAGCAATGCACGTGGGCAAACCAATGCTGCGAGTTCGTGGTGGTCAACAGGCATGCGAGCAATCTTCTCCTGAGCATAGTCGGTCTTGATGTTGGCAAAGAACCATGAGTCGTTGGTGTTGAAGCTGCGTTCAACCTCGCCCAGAGTCTCGCTGTAACGCCATGAAGCTACACCACCGCCGCCTGGCTCGTGAGCGATGACAAGTGCGATACGCTCGTCGAAGGCACCACAATACAGGGCGCACTTACCTGCCCATGAGCAACCTGAGATGGCCAGGTGCTTCGTGTCGATCTTTGACTTGCTGGGACCTAACTGCTGCAATCCGTCGATGATGCGTGATACGCACCAGCCCCAGAAGCAGTATGAGCCGTTAGCCTCGAGTTCAGGATAGAGTTTGTTGATAGGCTCTGTGCCTCGCTTCTGTGTGTGCTGAGTGACGGCAAACACGTCGATGTTCACGATGGCACATCCACGACCAGTGAAGAAACGGGTAGGCAAAGTGTTGGACACGCCGAGCAATGCTGGGCATGGATACTTAGCCTCTTTTGGATATTGAATCTGAGCAGTCAGTACCAGTTCCTGACCGTTGTGCTTTACAGTCACCTTCAGCTGCTTGCGTTCGCCGATGGTCTCATCTGGAGTTCCACCTCCGAAACCGCCACCAAAACCACCGAAGCCGCCTCCGAAGCCACCGAAGCCGCCACCGCCACCAGGACGCTGTCCGCCAGCTGGTGCTGGAGCCTGATCTTCAATCGTTGCTTTCAGGTTACCTGCCTCCAAAACCGGACGCATACCAATCTCGTACTGCTGGAAGAGCTGCATAATCTCGTAGCGATGCTGCTCCCAGTCCTTGAAGTCCGTCGAGCGCTTACCATTCTGGAACTTGAATGGGTCGGGCAACTTCTCAATCAGAGGAAGCTGTTCCGGCTTTACTACGGGCTTCATCTTGAATTCTTTTCCCGAGTACTCTTTCTCATAAACATAAGGAATTTGTGCCTGAGCCATCAGGGCACTTACAAACATTGTTGCTAAAAAAATAGTTCTTTTCATAACGGTATTAATTGTTAGACGTGCAAAGATACAAATAATTTATAATTTATAATTTATAATTTACAATAAATTCTTATCTTTGCACTACAAAATCACTGAAATATGAGAAGAATCGTATATCCAATGATAATTGCAAGTGTAACTTGCATATTTGTGAGTTGCATAGGTAACACAACTGACAAAAGTGGTGCTGATACCATCAAAACCTCACAGGTTTCGAAAAACACGGTGAACAAAATGCCAGAATACAACCTTGAGGGCGAAGTGGTGGTCGATGGCGAGAAGTACACCTACGAATTTGCCTTCAACAACAACACGAAGCTGCCTGTGGTCACCACGGACGAAGGATACAAATACTACGACAACTCCGTGAAACTCTATATCAACCGTGGACAGGAGACGGTGTATGAGCACACCTTTACCAAGGAAGCATTCCAGTCGCTCATCCCTGCTACCGACTACAAGCGCTCCGTCCTTGCTGGTTTCAACTTCAACTATATGCAGCAGGACAAGCACGACCGCTTCTATTTCATCGCCGTAGTAGGCGACCCCGACGAGACCAGCGACATAAGCTATTCCGTTGGCATAGCTATCGACAAGAGCGGTGGCATCTCTACATCTATCGTCCAGACCGTCGATACTGAACCAATCAATAACAACCTAAATCAAGACCCAAATGAATTTGATGCATAGTAATGTATAATTAATGTATAATTTATAATGTATAATTTATAATATATGAAAAGAGTATTCATCCACTTCATCATGATGGCGCTGTGCCTCACTGCAAGTGCACAAATCAAAACTGTATCCATCCTTGGTGACTCGTACAGCACGTTCCAAGGCTATCTTGAACCTGACACGAATTATGTGTGGTACTTCGACGGTACACCTCGCACGCAGACCGATGTGACCAGTGTCACCCAGACCTGGTGGCATCAGCTCATCAAAGCCAAAGGCTGGCGACTGCTGAAGAACAACTCGTTCTCAGGCTCCACCATCTGCAACACAGGCTATCGTCAGGAGGATGTCACCCGCAACTCGTTCCTTGCCCGTATGGACAACCTCGGAGGTGCACCCGACATCATCTATATCTTTGGCGGTACGAACGACGCATGGGCCAATTCGCCCATCGGTGATTACAAGTACGAGCGATGGACCAAGCAGGACCTCTATTCCTTCCGTCCAGCTATGGCCTACATGCTCCACCACATGACCAACCGCTACCTCAACACCCAGATCATCTTCATCCTCAACTCCGAACTGAAGGAAGAGGTCAACGCATCAGTCCGCGAAATCTGCAAGCACTATAATGTGAAACTCGTCGAACTCCGCAACATCGACAAGAAAGGAGGTCACCCCTCCATCGCAGGCATGAAAGCCATCGCAGAGCAGCTGAAGAAATAACAGACCCTCCCCCTTTAACCCCTCCCTGCGAGGGAGGGGAGTATAATCTCTGCTGGTGTATACAATAATAGCTCCTCAAATCGGGGAGCTATTTGTTTCGACCTTGCCAAGTAATCGCACTCCCCATAGAGGGGGAGCGGGGAGGGGGTCTTCTTTTTATTAGTTGTTCTCTGGACGAAGCTTACGAACGACCTCTGCTGTACGCCACATCTCAGAGTCGTGGAGTGCAGCGAGTTCTTTCTCAAGACCAACACGGTAGTCAGGCTTTGAGTTAGCGTCGATAGAGATTTGTGCCTCGTGTCCGCTCTTCACACTTGCATAGAGCTTCTCAACAACTGGCTTGATGGCATCGTGGAATGGACCCATCCAGTCGAGAGCACCACGCTGTGCAGTAGTAGAGCAGTTTGCATACATCCAGTCCATACCCTTCTGTGCGAAGAGAGGCATGAGTGACTGAGTCAGCTCTTCAACGGTCTCGTTGAATGCCTCAGATGGAGTGTGACCGTTCTCGCGGAGCACTTCGTACTGAGCAAGGAGCAAGCCCTGAATAGCACCCATCAATGAACCACGCTCACCAGTGAGGTCTGATGTAGCCTCGCGCTGGAAAGTAGTCTCGAACAGGTAACCAGAACCGATACCGATACCAAGTGCAAGGGTGCGATCGAGTGCCTTACCTGTTGCATCCTGATATACTGCGTAAGAAGAGTTCAAACCACGACCCTCGAGGAACATGGTACGGAGAGATGTACCAGAACCCTTAGGAGCAACCATAATCACGTCGATGTCCTTCTGAGGAACACAACCTGTACGATCGTTCCAAGTGATAGCGAATCCGTGTGAGAAGTAGAGTGCGTTGCCTGGCTGCAAGCAGTTCTTGAGGGTTGGCCATACAGACATTACAGCTGCATCGGAAAGCAGACACATAACGATAGTACCCTTGGTTGCTGCCTCTTCGATAGAGAAGAGAGTCTCGCCTGGTACCCATCCGTCAGCCTTAGCCTTCTCGAATGTCTTTCCCTGACGCTGGCCAACGATAACGTTGAATCCGTTGTCGCGGAGGTTACATGCCTGACCAGGACCCTGTACACCATAACCGATTACTGCAATTGTCTCATCTTTCAAAATTTCACGAGCTTTCTCTAATGGAAACTCTTCGCGGGTCATCACTTCTTCGATAACACCGCCAAAATTCATTTTTGCCATAGTTTTAAAGAAATTTAATTATATCGTTATTACGTCATTACGAAATGTTGTTATTTCAGTTCTCTCTCCTTTTCTCTTCTCGCGATGAACTCGTCGAGGTGCTCGGCCTTACTCTTGGTGATACAGATGCGACCTGAGCGAACGAATTGCAAGACAGCACCCATGGCGTTCAGGGTGTTGTAGAGCGAGAGGATTTCTTCGGTCGAACCTGTCTTCTCAGCTGTTGCATAAGTAGGATTCACCTCGATGATGTGGGCGTTATGTTCGCGGATTGCCTCAGAAACATGAGCATTTTCGAGCATCACAGGTGTGGAAATCTTCAGCAGCGAAGTCTCGTTGATGAAAATCTCGTCATCGGTATAGTAACGTGCCTGCAACACATCGATTCGTTTTTCAATCTGCTTCGTCAGCATGATGACCATCGATTCGGTGCAGCAGCATACCACCGTGTACTTGTGTACACCAGGGGTGCTCGACGCGCAAACATTCAAGGTCTCGATGTTGACCTGTCGGCGAGTGAAGATGGCAGAAATCTGTGAAAGCAGACCTGGCACGTTCTCTGAGTAAATCAATATGGTATAGAGATGCTCACAGAGGCTCAAGTCTTTCTCAGCCTTGTCCTTACACTTTCCGCATATATTACAATCGTTCTGTTTCATATTTCAAGTATCATTTCGTCTACGTTAGCACCTGGAGGAGTCATCGGAAGGATATTGTCTTCCTCGAGCACACCGCATTGGAGCAGGTATGCACCCTCTGTCGTCAGCATCTTCTCAATCTCTTCGTCCAGCTTGTCACGATCGGTTACTGTTGCAGCAGGTATGTTGTATGCCTTTGCAATCAGTTCGAAGTCTGGGTTGTCCATCGGAGTGAACGAATAGCGGTGGTTGAAGAACATCGCCTGCCACTGACGCACATTGCCCAGGAAGTTGTTGTTCAAAAGAATAATCTTCACGGGAGCCTTCTGTTCCATGATGGTCCCCAGTTCCTGAATGGTCATCTGCAGACCGCCGTCACCTACGAACAGGCAGACGGTACGGTCGGGAGCACCGAACGTAGCACCGATGGCAGCAGGAAGTCCGAAGCCCATCGTGCCGCAACCGCCTGATGTCACCACGCTGTGTCCTTTCGTGAACTTGAAGTAACGGCATCCGAACATCTGGTTCTGGCCAACGTCAGTCACGAGGATAGCTTCGTTCTTGGTTGCCTCGCTCACCTTACGGATAATTTCTGCCATCAACAGCGGACCTTCCTTTGGATGGATGGCCTTGTCGATGACCTTCTCGTATTCTTTCTCTGCGTAGGGTTTGAACGATTCAACCCATTCGGTATGTTTGATTCTGTGTACCTTCTCTGTCACAGCTGCAAGGGTCTGCTTGCAATCTCCCAATACCGCCAGATCCACTTTTACATTCTTGTTGAACTCGCTTGGGTCGATGTCGAAATGGATAATCTTTGCCTGTTTGGCGTAGGTATTGAGATTACCTGTCACACGATCATCGAAACGCATTCCGACAGCAATGAGCAGGTCGCATTGGTTGGTCTGAACGTTAGGTCCGAGGTTTCCGTGCATACCCAACATACCCTTATTTAGTGGATGGTCAGATGGGAGGTCGGACAGACCTAACAAGGTACATCCAACAGGAATGTCTGCTTTCTCGATGAGGTTCAGCAACTCCTGATGTGCGTTTCCCAGTTCGATGCCCTGTCCTGCCAACAGAAGCGGACGGTCGGCATGATTGATGAGATATGCTGCTTGTTCGATTGCCTCTTCGTTGACAGTAGGAACGGGCTGATAACTGCGGATGAAATCTACCTTCTCGGGTTTGTACTCCACCATGCTGGTCTGGGCGTTCTTGGCGAAGTCGAGCACCACTGGTCCTGGACGACCTGTACGAGCGATATAGAACGCACGGCTGACAGCCCATGCCACATCTTCTGCACGGCGAATCTGGTAGCTCCATTTAGAGATTGGGTTGGTCACATTCACTACATCCACCTCTTGGAAAGCATCCGTACCCAGCATCGCAGCACCTACCTGACCGCAGATAACTACCATTGGGGTAGAATCAATCATCGCATCAGCCACACCAGTGATGGTGTTCGTGGCACCAGGTCCGCTGGTCACGATGGCACATCCCACCTTACCCGACACACGGGCATACCCCTGCGCTGCATGAACTGCTCCCTGCTCGTGACGAACAAGGATATGATTCAAACGGTCTGTATAATCATAGAGAGCGTCATATACTGGCATGATGGCGCCTCCTGGATAGCCGAAGAGGGTCTCAACACCTTCGTTCAGCAAGGAACGCATCAAAGCTTCTGCTCCTGTAATTTTTTCTTTCATGTTTCTAGTATCTCTAGTATGTCTAGTACGACTAGTTTGTTCTATTCAATGATTCTTACGCCTCCCTTATCGGCACTACTTACACTCTGAGCATACGCCCTGAGCGACTTGCTGACCACACGATTGCGTTTGAGCGGCTGTTGTGGACGAGCAGCCAGTTCTTCGTCGCTGAGACGCACGTTGATGCTACGGTTCGGGATGTCAATCTCGATGATATCGCCATCCACAATCTTACCGATATTACCTCCATTAGCTGCCTCAGGCGAGATATGTCCGATGCTCAAACCGCTGGTGCCACCAGAGAAACGTCCGTCGGTAATCAACGCACATTCCTTGCCCAGATGCATCGACTTGATATATGAGGTAGGGTAGAGCATCTCCTGCATACCAGGACCTCCCTTCGGACCTTCGTGGGTGATGACTACTACATCGCCAGCCTTCACCTTACCGCCAAGGATTCCTTCGCAGGCATCTTCCTGAGAGTCGAAGACAACAGCTGGTCCTGCGAACTTCCAGATACTTTCATCTACACCTGCGGTCTTCACCACACATCCATCTTGAGCGATGTTGCCAAAGAGGATGGCCATTCCGCCGTCCTTCGTGTATGCATGTTCGATGTCGCGGATACAACCGGTAGCGCGGTCTGTATCGAGGGTTTCATAGTTGGTATTCTGTGCCCCAAGCTTGTTGCAGAACACACCTGCTGGAGCAGATGAGTAGATGCGCTTTGCCTCTGGGTCAACGTTTGCCTTCAGAATGCTGTATTTCTCGATGTCTTCAGCCAGCGTAGCACCATTCACACGCTTCACACTTGTATCGATGAGTCCACCCTTGGCCAGTTCGCCTAAGAGGTTCAGCATGCCACCCGCACGTCCGCACTCCTGTACGGAATACTTCTGTGAGTTAGGTGCGAGTTTGCAAAGGAATGGTGTTTTGCGTGAGAGCGCATCGATGTCTGCCATCGTGAAGTTCACTTCTGCCTCCTGAGCCACAGCCAAGAGGTGTAGCACGGTATTGGTAGATGCGCCCATAGCGATGTCGAGTGTCATGGCGTTGAGGAATGCCTGACGTGTAGCGATGCTACGTGGTAAAACTGACTCGTCACCATCCTCGTAGTATGCAAAGGCATTCTTCACTACCTGACGGGCAGCTGCCTTCATCAGTTCCACACGATTGACATGTGTAGCCAGAATCGTTCCGTTTCCAGGCAGACTCAATCCGATTGCCTCAGTGAGGTTGTTCATCGAATTGGCTGTGAACATACCTGAGCAACATCCACATCCAGGGCAGGCACGGTTTTCTACCTCTGCCAGTTCGTCATCGCTTACTGTTGGGTCGGCACCCTTAATCATCGCAGCAATCAAGTCGAGGTTCTCGCCCTTGTACTTACCTGCCTCCATCGGTCCTCCGCTGACAAACACAGCAGGGATGTTCAGACGCATCGCTGCCATCAGCATACCAGGAGTAATCTTGTCGCAGTTCGAAATGCAAATCATTGCATCAGCCTTATGGGCGTTGCACATGTATTCCACAGAATCGGCAATGATATCACGGCTTGGCAGACTGTAGAGCATACCGTCATGGCCCATCGCGATACCATCATCTATGGCAATCGTGTTGAACTCAGCAGCATAGCATCCCAATCGTTCAATCTCAGCCTTGATAATCTGCCCAGCCTCATGCAGATGAGTATGTCCTGGTACAAACTGAGTAAATGAATTAACGATGGCGATGATAGGCTTACCAAATTGTTCCCGTTTCATTCCGTTGGCCACCCACAGAGCTCTGGCTCCTGCCATACGGCGACCCTCTGTGCAAACAGCACTTCGTAACTGATGTTTCATTTTCTTTATAAAATTTTGAACTGCAAAATTACAACAATTTGGCGAATTAGCCATCACTTTTCTACAGAAAGTGGCGTTTCTCCTTGCTTTTTGTCACGAAAAGGGTCGATTCGCGGTTAATCAAGCGCAGTGTTATTCATTATTCAAGTACCGGCCATCCGTCTTTGTCGAAGTGCATCTTCTTGATGACCAGTTTAGATGCTCCGTTGTTAGCGCGTGCATAGCCATGTGCCATGAAGTACCATTGTCCGTCGAATTGATAAGCCGAGGTATGACCAATGCCATAATAATCGTCGTCTCGTTGTGCGATGATGTCTCCTCCACCTGCTGCCATATCCTTACCTTTCTTGTCAAGGTAAGGACCTGATACTTTCTTTGAGCGGCCTACAACTGTCTTGTAGTTGCTGTTCGCCCCCTTGCAGCAATAGTCCCATGAAACGAACAGGTAGTAGTATTTCCCTTCCTTAATAATAAAAGGTGCTTCGATGGCATTCGCTCCTGCATCGGGTGCTTGGTTGGCACGTTCCATATCTTCTTTCGAGACGAGTTGTGCCATCTTGTTGCGCAGATAACGACGTGCAATGGTCTTGGGTTCTCCTTTCGGTGTGCGGAAGTCTTTGTTGAGTTGCACCAACTGTATGCCGTCCCAGAACGATCCCCATGTCAACCAGGGATTGCCTTTCTCATCGACGATGAGGTTGGGGTCAATAGCGTTCCAATTGGTCTTCTGCTGAATGCTCCGAATCACCACCCCTTGGTCTTCCCATTTGTAGTCAGGCGACTCAGGATTGAGGGTGCTGTTAGTCATCAGACCTATTGCAGAACCGTTCTTTCCAAAGGTAGAACAGCTGTAATACATGTACCATGTGCCGTTGTGCTCACTGATGTCGGGTGCCCAAGTGTGTCCGCGATAGCCAGGAACCGAATCGATGGCCCATTGAGGAATAGACGGCATGGCTGAGCGGCCAGGTTGCCATGTCTTCATATCTGTTGAAGTCATACTGCCGATACCTTGTCCTGTGGCAAAGATGTAATAGATGCCGTCGCAACGAGCCATCACTGGATCGTGAACATCAGGATTGGTACTGTCGAAGTTGAATCGTGGTCTGCGGTTTTCGTTTTGTGCAACGCTACTCAGTACGATGAAACAGACTGCGGTAATGAGGAAAAAGCGTCTTTTCATGGCTATTCGGAAATTATATTGTAGAATGTAAATTGTAAAATAAATACACTGCAAAAATACAAAAAAAACAGGTTCAGATGGTTAGATTGATGAATAAATCACAAAAAAAATGAAAAATATTGCCCATATTGAATTAATTTCGTACATTTGCAATGTAACTAAAACTTGTTTAAGATGAAAGAAATAAAAATCACGAAGCGTGCGCATGATGAAATACGCCGCAGTTTCTCATCGAGAGCACAGATCAACAGTCTGCGCACCGATCCCGAATTGACAGAGATAGTAGATAACTTCGCATTCGATAAGACATTACAGAAGTCGGAAGGCTTTGTGTTGGAGAAGACACGCGTGATGTGTATCCTTGCTGCTACCATTGGATGTAACGCAATCAACGAGTTCAAACTCTTTGTCGATGCATGTCTTAACTTCGGTGTCAAGCCACGTGAGATTCGTGAGATTGTATACATGGCTTATCCATATGTAGGTGCAGCATTGCTGGTTGACTATACATTGCTCATGAACGATATTTTCGAGAACAACGGTATTCGTCTGCCGCTCGATCCTCAGAATACCGTGGAGAACGACGAGGAGGCATTCAAGCGTGGATTGGAACTGATGGATGAAACGTTCGGTCCTGGTGCAGGCGAAAGCATGATTGAGTCTGCCCCTAAGGGTCAGGAACATATTGGAAAGTTCATGGCAGAGTACTGCTTTGGCTATTTCTACTCACGCAATGGTATCGATACACAGCATCGTGAGTTGATTTGCTTCTGCCTTATCGCAGCAATGGGTGGATGTGACGACCGTCTGTTGGTTCATGCTCGTGGATGTAAGAATCACAACATCACGAAGGACGAGATGATAGCCGTAGCTACCGTCATCCTTCCTTGGATTGGTTTCCCTCGCACACTCAACGCTGTGAATATCATCAACAAAGCTTACAGCACTGAACAGGTGATGTGATTCGTCCATTATTCCATCAACAAAAAAAAGGCTCCCATGGGAGCTTTTTTTATTATTAGAACACACCTTTAGTTCATGATGGCGAAGTAGTCAACGATTCCCAGCAAATGGTTGTTCTTATCGACAACCAGCAGAGAGTGAATCTTGTACTTATGGAACATATACTGAATCTGGGTCAGTTTGGCATCCGGATCGATGGTCTTCGGGGTCTTTGTCATCGCTTCCGATACTGCGATATTGAATACGTTCTCTTTTGAACCCTCTACCGCACGGCGGATGTCTCCATCGGTGATGATACCAAGTATCCGCTCATCTTGCATGACGACTCCAAGTCCCAGATGACCGTTGCTGATAGAGATAAGTGCATCGATGAGCTTCATCTCTGGTGGGATGATTGGCAGATGTTCTGTGTACATCACATCTTTCACCTTGGTGACCAGTTTCTTTCCTAACAGACCACCAGGATGGAACATCGCGAAGTCCTGTGCTTTGAAATGACGTAACTCAATGAGTACACAAGCAAGTGCGTCACCCATCGCCATTGCTGCTGTGGTGGATGAGGTAGGAGCCAGATTGAGTGGACAGGCTTCTTTCTTCACATACACGTTGATGTTATGTGTGGCGGTATGAGCAAGGAGCGATTCCGGATTGCCCGTCATTGCTACGATGGGCAGATGACGTTCGTTCAAAAAGGCAGCCATACGCAGAATCTCATCGGAATTGCCAGAGTTGGATATCAGCAATGCTACGTCATTCTCCGTAATCATACCCAGATCGCCATGTAGCGCATCGAGTGGATTCACATAAAAGGCAGGTGTCCCCGTGCTGGCTAATGTGGCGGCCACTTTAGCGGCGATATGCCCTGACTTACCTACTCCAGAAACCACGACGTGTCCCTTACAATTATACAAAAGGTTGACAGCTCCGTCGAAATTGCCATCAAGTTGCGGAATCAAATCCAGCAGGGCTTGCGACTCGTCTTTCAGACAACGTGCTGCTATGTCTCTTATTTCCATATCAATCAATCAAAGATTTCACTACTGACTCAAAGTCTTTCAAATACAACATATTTGGTCCATCGCTCAAGGCCTTCTCGGGGTCGGGATGTATCTCAAAGAAGAATCCATTCGCACCGAATGCTTTGGCTGCTAAAGCCATCGCTGGCACAAACTCGCGATCACCTCCGGTCTTGCCTCCCATCGCACCTGGACGTTGCACAGAATGCGTACAGTCCATGATGACGGTATCAGTAAACTGCTTCATGTCGGCAATATTGCGGAAATCGACAGCCAGGTTGTTATACCCGTAGATATTTCCCCGTTCTGTCAACCACACCTGATTGTTCCCACTCTCACGCACTTTCTGCACAGGATACTGCATGTCGATGCCACTTAGAAACTGGGCTTTCTTGATGTTCACGGTCTTGCCGGTATTTGCAGCAGCGACCAGCAGGTCGGTCTGGCGGCAGAGGAAGGCAGGTATCTGTAACACATCGACCACCTCTGAAGCAGGTTGAGCCTGCCAGCTTTCGTGGATGTCGGTCAGCACTTTCAGTCCATAGGTCGACTTCACATCGGCTAGCATCTGCAATCCTTTTTCTATTCCTGGACCACGATATGAATGGAGCGATGTGCGATTGGCTTTGTCATACGAGGCTTTGAAGATAATGTCCAGACCATACGCATGATTCAGTCGCACCAATTCTTCTGCGACCTCATTTAATACCTCCATGCTTTCAATCACGCATGGGCCTGCGATGAGTGTTATCTGTTTATTCATCCTGTTTCTTGGTATATGTTAATACGAAATCATCGAACACCTTATAATATATAATATAGGTGTCGTCCTCCTTCAGATCTTCCAATTGGAAATCTCCTTCGTATTGCGTCTCATCAAATGGACGCACTTTCATCTCATCAATAAAATTCACACCCTCACGTCCTAGCACTTTGAACACCGTCTCTTTGGCCGACCAATGTAGCAACATGCCCACAATGGTATTTGCACATTCGTCTTCTCGAATAAAACGACTTCTTACACGTTCCACCCGAGGCATCTTCTCCTTATCATCGAAAATGTTGGTCTTCTCCTCCATCCGTTCGATTTGTTCAACATCAATGCCTACAATTGCTTTTTCAGAAAGCGCAATCGCCACATAACCCTTTGTATGTGAGATGCTGATATGCAATCCTTCGTAATCGGGCAGTAAGGGAGCACCCTGTTCGTTGTAGCTGATATGTACCTGGCGGTCGAGTACCGTATAGAGCAACACGCGAACGGCTGTCCATTCAACCCTTCGGAACTCAGAACAGAACTGCTGTTCTGCTTCATTCTGGACTGAATCGGCGTCGGGTAACAAGCTGAGCAATTCTTCGTATTCCTCTGTAACATGCCACACGGCAACTCGCATGCCCTCAATATGTTTGTCGTAGTAAAGCATCAGAATGGGGGCTCATCGCTTTCCGACACCCTCATACTGGGTTGAGGACTCGCAGCTGGTGAAACATTCGTTGGATTACTTGGACCAGCAGGATTTGCACTACTTTTGGGAGTCAGCATCTCCATGTTGTTCACCATGATTTCAATTACTTGACGGCTGATTCCTTGCTTGTCGGTATAGTTGCGACTTTGGATTTTACCCTCAACATACAACTTATCGCCCTTATGGACATATTTCTCGACGGTCTCCGCCAGTTTGTCCCAGAATATCAAACTGTGCCATTCTGCACGTTCCGGTACCTGGGTTCCATCACGCATGGTAAATGCACGATCAGTGGTTGCAAGTCTTACTGACGCAACACACACTCCCGTATCTAGATATCTGACAGTTGGTTCCTGACCAACATTGCCAATCAACATGACTTTGTTCAGTGACATTGTATTATAATGTAAAATGTAAAAAGTAAAATGTAAAATGTATAATGTATAATGTAAAATTTAGACCCTCTCCCCGCTCTCCCTAAAGGTGGTGGGTCTCTTTCATCTCCATATAGTCCAGAATGGTCATCGCTGCCATCGCTTCCACGATGGGTACTGCTCGGGTGAGCACACACGGATCGTGTCGCCCTTTGGCTGTGAACGTGACTTCTTCACCTGCGGTATTGACGGTATGCTGTTCACGAAGGATGGTAGGCACAGGTTTAAACAACACACGGCAGTTGATGTCCTCACCGTTGCTGATTCCTCCCTGGATGCCTCCGCTGTGATTGGTACGCGTGCGGATACGTCCGTGGTCGTTGTAGAATTCATCGTTCATCTCCGAGCCTTTCTGTCCTACACCCTCGAAACCGTCACCCAGATCAAATCCCTTCACGGCATTGATGGAAAGCATAGCGGCTCCGAGTGCTGCATTGAGTTTGCCAAAGACGGGTTCACCTAATCCTACTGGACAATTCCGTATGGTACATCCGATGATACCTCCGATGCTGTCGTTCTCAGCTCTCACGGCTTTCACCACCTCTTCGAGTTGTGCCTGACGTTCTTCACGAGTTCCTTGTAGTTTCTGATTACCCACCTGTAGGATGTCTGCTTCAATCACAATGCCTTTCTCACGCAACACCAACTTAGCAAATGCACCACCTACAACCCTGCACAGGGTTTCGCGGGCAGAGGTGCGTCCTCCACCTCTGTAGTCACGAATACCATACTTCATCTGATAGGTGTAGTCCGCATGCGATGGACGATACACATCCTTGATATTCGTGTAGTCGGCTGAATGATGGTCGGCATTTCGTACGACGAATCCGATAGGGCAGCCTGTCGTCTTGCCTTCAAAGACACCTGAGAGGATTTCTACCTTGTCTGCTTCATTGCGAGCGGTAGTCAGCATACCCTGACCAGGACGACGACGGTCAAGTTCCGATTGAATGAACTCCATATCCACATCAATCCCCGAAGGCATGCCGTCAATCACACCTCCTAATGCTTCACCATGACTTTCTCCGAAAGTCGTCAGTCTGAATATGTTGCCGAATGTATTCATTTTCCACATCCTCCACAGCCGCCTTCGTCTCCACAGCCGCCTTCGTCTCCACAGCCGCTACAATCACCACCACCACAGTGTCCGCCACATCCTCCGCATCCACCGCTGAGGGCGGTAATCATCTGGGTCACCTCTTCGTTCGTTGCTTCACGATGGGTAACAACGGTGCCCACAAAATGCAAATCCTGACCGGCACGTGGATGGTTCAGGTCAATCGTTACGGCATCGTCCTTTACTTCGATGACCACCCCATTGAATCGGCTTCCGTCCTCGCCCTGCAAAGGAATGATGTTACCTTCGTAGATACGTGAAGAATCGAACTTGCCATTTTGCATGAAGATGGTTTTCGGTACATCGAACATCAGTTGTTCGTCAAACTGTCCGTAGGCCTTATCGCATGGGATGACAAAATCAAATTTGTCGCCTTCCTTCAAAGGGTCAAGCGCTTCCTCGAACCGTTCGAGCACAGCGCTGAGTTTGCTGATGAACATGAAAGGATGTTCTGCAGAGCATTCCTCCACCAACTCCTCTTTGTCGTTCTCACCTTCTTTCACATATAATTTGTAAGCAACCGAGATATAGTTGTTCTTTATTGCCATTTTTACGTTTAATTATCGTTAAATTCATTATTTTATTTTGCAAAGATACGAAAAAGTTTAGAGTTTAGAGTTTAGAGTTTAGAGATTTCTTCATTTTTTCAATTATTCAATCTTTCATTTTTCAGATTTTCACTAATTTTGCAGTGAAATTATTGACTAAATGGACAAATGAGTTTTTAAATACGGCATGAACAAAGTTTTTTTGATAATTATTGGTGTTCTGTTCTTGGTTAGTTGTAATTCGTCAGGTACAAAAAACGAACCTGTTAAGAACAATGATACGAATGAGCCCGACGTGCAGGTGACGAAGGTGCGTAAGCCGCTAAGTTTTTCCGGAACCTTCTACCAGATTACCAATGTTGGAAGCCCTGATATTGTTTTTACAGAAGGTGATTACAGCATCGAAGCCGAAGCGCCTGAAAACCTCTTCAACGTCATCAATGTGAATGTCGATAGCAATGTACTAACTGTTTACATCGACAATGAAGGACAGCTTGGGCTCGACCGATTTAATAGCGTCTCACCCGTCACCCTCTATATCTCATGTCCCAGTCTTCAGCTGCTCGCAGTTTGTGGCACAGGCAGTTTCCGATCCGTTGGAACCATCCACAACGAAAATATGCATGTAGGGTGTCTTGGGACGGGATCTATCGAGTTGGATACGGTCATGACCACGGGCACCTTCAAGTATGAGAGTTCAGGCGATGGCGATGCCATCTTCCGTCATATCCAGGACGCTGAGGAGTGCAGTCTGCTGCTTTCCGGAGAAGGAAACACTACTGCCGATGTTGATGTGCCCAATCGGCTGTTGGTCCAGAACGACCACACAGGCAATGTGTCCGTCAGCGGAAAAGCCAAGGTTGCCGAACTCACATTACTCGAGGAATGCAATTGTGAGGCTGCGTTCGATGCCGATCAGCTTTACCTCACTGCCTTACGAGGAAATGTAGTCCTCAAGGGAAAGTATAAACAAAAAGACGTGCATCAAGGAAAGAACGCTAAAATCAGTTTCAGATGAAAATGTATAATGTAAAATGTAAAATGTATAGGGGGCTTTTGAAGTTGGCTTTCCTGTTGCTCCCTCTTTGGGGAGTCGGTGGGGGACTTCTTCAGGCACAGACAGTGGGTAACGAACAGGGTTACTTCTGCAACACACCACTTCCGTATCTGCCCTATAAGCTTGATGTGCTGTTCATTGGCAACTCATTCTCTATTGATGCATGTACAGCCCTGCCGCAGCTGTTGCGGTCGGCTAAACTTAGTACCGTGGCCGTGTATGTGCTCTACAAGGGTGGGTGCTCCATGAAGCAACACTACGAGTACTACAAGAATGACGATCCTGTGTACGAACTGTGGATGTACGACTCGCGAGGCGAGAAGAAACTCGAAAGCAAGACCACCATACGCAATGTGATGCGACGGTTCGCATACGATATTGTGGTGTTCCAGCAGTATTCATTGGAGTCGGGCAACTACGAATCCTATGAGCCTTATCTCTCAAAAGTACTTGAGGCATATAAGATCAACACCATCTCACCACGCACCACATTCGCCTTCAATCAGACTTGGGCTTATTCGTCCCGTCATAAGGACATCAAACGCTATGGAACCCAAGAAGAGATGTGGCGTAGGATTTGTGAGGCATCCAATGCCATGAAGCAGAAATCGGGCATCGATATCATCATTCCTTGCGGTACAGCCGTGCAGAATGCACGTAGTCTTACGTCTGTGACTACAGACAACGAATGGACACGCGACAATCAGCATATTAGCACCTATCAGGGACGCTACCTGTTGGCCTGCACCGTATTCGAAACACTCATCGCACCCTGCTTCAATGTCAATTTGAGGGACGACCGTACGGTTTACGGGAAGAAAGAACCCGATATTGTCAACGACACCAATCGTCGGAAGATTCAGAACTGTGCACGTCTGGCAGTAGCCAACAACTACAACATCAGCGAATTTGTAAACGAAGAATAGTAGTTATGGGAAAAGGTAAGTTAGCGAAGTTTGCCGATATGGCTGCCAATCCGCTGGTGGTGGAGTGTCCGTTCTGGAAACTGAAGGCGGATGAGGGCTTTGCGTTGAAGGGACGATGGAACGTAGATTTCTTCAAGAACGATAACCCGATTGTGCTGGAACTGGGTTGTGGACGGGGTGAGTACACGGTGGGCTTGGCCCGTCAGTATGCGGACAAGAACTTTATTGGTGTGGATATCAAGGGTGCGCGTATGTGGCATGGAGCACAGGAGGCGTTGAATGAAGGGCTGACGAATGTGGGTTTTCTGCGTACGAGTATAGAATTCATTCATGAGATGTTTGCAGAGAACGAGGTGAGCGAGATATGGCTCACGTTCAGCGACCCACAGATGAAGAAGCCTACCAAACGTCTGACTTCCACCTATTTCATGGAGCGCTATCGTAAGTTCCTTGTAGATGGTGGCATCCTCCATCTCAAGACCGACTCGAACTTCATGGCTACCTACACACGCCTGATGGCAGAAGCGAACCATCTTCCCATCGAACAATGGACAGACGACCTCTATGCCGACCCCGCAGTCGAGGGTTCTGCCCTCACAACCATCCAGACCTATTACGAGCAGATGTGGCTGGAACGGGGATTGAGCATCAAGTACCTGCGTTTCCGTCTGCCACACGAAGGGGCACTTGCAGAGCCCGATGTGGAGATTCCGATTGACGAGTACCGCTCGTACGACCATGAGGTATTGACAACCGTAAAAACAAGAAAATAAGATGACAATCTATCCTAAACTGATTATGGACGCACTCACGACGGTGCGCTATCCTGGAAACGGCAAGAACCTCGTTGAGGCTGAGATGGTAGAAGACGACCTGCGAATCGATGGCATGAGTGTCTCGTTCTCCATCATCTTCCCCAAGAACCCAGACCCGTTCAGCAAGTCGGTCATGAAAGCGGCTGAGACTGCCATCAAGACCTTCGTAAGCCCAGAGGTGGAAGTGACCATCAAGCAGAAATCATTGGCTCCTGAACAGCAGAAAGAGGAGGAACCACCTGTGCTGCCAGGCGTGAAACATATCATCGCAGTCTCGTCGGGTAAGGGTGGTGTCGGTAAGTCGACAGTGGCTGTCAACCTCGCTATCGGATTGGCCAAGATGGGCTATCGTGTGGGGCTGCTCGACACAGATATCTTCGGACCTTCCATTCCCAAGATGTTTCAGGTGGAGGATGCGCGTCCCTATGCCGTGAATGTGGACGGGAAAGACCTGATTGAACCTATCGAGAAATATGGTGTGAAGTTGCTCTCCATCGGATTCTTTGTTGACCCCGAACAAGCTACATTATGGCGTGGAGGAATGGCATGTAACGCCCTGAAACAGTTGATTACGGAGGCACAATGGGGCGAACTCGACTACTTCGTGTTAGATACACCTCCAGGCACGAGCGATATCCACCTCTCGTTGATTCAACTGCTGCAGATTACTGGAGCAGTAATTGTCAGCACACCGCAGCAGGTAGCGTTGGCGGATGCACGTAAAGGTATTAACATGTACATGAACGAAAAGGTGAATGTGCCGATACTGGGATTGGTGGAGAACATGGCGTGGTTCACACCAGCGGAACTGCCTGACAACAAATACTACATCTTTGGCAAGGAAGGATGTAAGCAGTTGGCAGAGGAACTCAATGTACCGCTCTTGGCACAGATTCCGTTGGTGCAGAGCATCTGCGAGAATGCCGACAATGGCGAACCGCCTGTGCTTCGACCTGCCTCACCTGAGGGCATCGCCTTCATGAGTCTGGCTGCGAAAGTAGTGACACGAGTAGATGGATTAGCGGTTAAGGGTTAGCGTTTAGAACGATGGGCGAATCGAAGGCGGACAGAAGGGCTCTGATTGCGTTGGCTGTGGTGGCATGCGTGATTGTCTTGGGCATCGTGCTGTTTGGCGGCCGAGAGGAAAAGTCGGACCCCCTCACCCCCTTTAGGGGGAACGAGGGGCAAGGTGCTCAAAATTCAAGTTTCAGGTTTCAGGATTCAAGTTCTTCGGCTCCAGAGGTTGAAGGAGAGTTGCCAGAGAGTTTTGACCCCAACACGGTGGATTCCGCATCATTGGTGGCATTGGGACTTCAACCTTATCAAGCTCATGCATGGGTACGCTATCGAGAGGCTGGAGGGTTGTTCTACGAACCTCAGGACATCCAACGTCTCTATACTCTCAGCGAACGTGACATAGAGCGGTTGATGCCGAAGGTGAAGATACGGGCTGCTGCGCATGCCAAGAGAGATAGTCGTCTCCACTCCGAGAAAGCTGATTACACCCTTTCCACAACCTCACAGCCAACCAAAGAAACCACGTATGTTCCTAAATTCGACAACCCCACGAAGGTGGAGGTGAATTCTGCCGACACCAACCTGCTGAAACGAATACCAGGTATCGGTTCGAACATCGCCCGATGGATTGTGGACCGACGAGATAAGTTGGGTGGGTTCTATGCCGTGGAGCAGTTGTTGGAGGTGAAGCATGTAGAGCCATCGATGCTTGAATGGTTCACTGTCGATGCCGCTCAAATTCGTCATATTCAGCTCAGCGATATGACATTCGCAGAGATGTCTCGATTTCCGTATATCGGTTACGAAAAGGCAAAAGCAATCAGTAACTATCAACGCATTTATGGACCAATCATCAGCGAAGAACAGCTCCGAGCTACCCGTATCTTCACTGATGAAGAACTGGAAAAGCTACGTAATTACATTTTTTGAAACAATTCCTGCACAGGTTCGCAATCTTTTTTGTACCTTTGCATCAGTTTTGTTATGCGTATGAATATTTTCAAAAGGATTCCAAAGAATTGGCGTCCGATAAAAGGACAACCACTCACAGAAATGGACAAGCGTATCTTGAGTTTTCAGAACAAAGGTAAGTTGTGCCCTATGCGTGAGTTGATAAAGACCCCTGAACAGATTGAGGGTATCCGCAAGGCGGGTGTACTGAATACTGCCGTACTCGACCTTGTGGCAGAGAAGATACATGAAGGAATGACGACTGAGGCCATCAATCGTTTGGTGCATGAGTTCACCGTCAGTCATGGAGGTATCCCTGCACCACTGAACTATGAAGGCTATCCCAAAAGCGTGTGTGTGTCGCGGAACGATGTCGTCTGTCATGGTATCCCCAGCGAGGACGAGGTGTTGGAAGAGGGCGATATTGTGAATGTAGATGTCACCACCATCCTTGATGGTTACTTCGCTGATGCCAGCCGTATGTTCATCATCGGTAAAACCTCTCCTGAGCGCGAGCGGTTGGTGCGTGTGGCAAAGGAGTGTCTGGATCTCGGAGCAGAGGTGTGCAAGCCTTATACGTTCGTAGGTGATATGGGAAACGCGATTGCGAAATATGCCCACAAGAACGGGTACACCATCGTTCGTGACCTATGTGGACATGGGGTCGGTAATGCTTTCCACGAAGAACCTGATGTGGAGCATTACGGCAAGAAGGGTAGCGGTATGCTGCTGGTACCAGGGATGGTGTTCACCATCGAGCCGATGGTCAATGCTGGTGGTTGGGAAGTTGTGGTGGATGAAGATGATGGTTGGACGGTTTATACAGAAGACTATTCCGACTCTGCTCAGTGGGAGCATACGTTCCTGATGACAGAAGACGGGCTGGAAGTGTTGACATACTAGGGCCCCCCTACCCCCCCCTTGGGGGGAGGAGATGTAAAATGTAGAATGTAAATAGTAAAATGGCTAAAATGAATGGAAAGGTCCCTTTAACTTCCCTTTAACTTCCCTTCAAAGCCCTTCAATTCAATAATAGCTAAATAGTAAATTGTTAAATGGTATTTGTACTTGCAATCGAATCATCGTGTGACGATACCTCGGCAGCTGTGTTGAGGGATGGTGTGTTGCTGTCGAATGTGACAGCCAGTCAGGCGGTGCATGAGCAATATGGAGGCGTGGTGCCTGAACTGGCCAGTCGTGCCCACGAGCAGAACATTGTTCCTGTAGTCGATCAGGCACTGAAGCGTGCTGGGGTAGAGAAGGAACAGCTCTCTGCCATTGCCTTCACACGAGGACCTGGATTGATGGGTAGTCTGTTGGTGGGTGTGAACTTCGCAAAAGGGTTAGCGCTCTCGTTGGGTATCCCACTCATCGATGTGAACCACCTCCAAGGTCATGTATTGGCGCACTTCATCCGAGAGGAAGGTGAACCCTACAGTCCTCCTCCATTCCCATTCCTCTGTCTGCTGGTCAGTGGAGGTAACAGCCAGATTATCCGTGTGAACGCATATAACGACATGCAGATACTGGGTCAAACTATTGACGATGCAGCGGGTGAAGCCATCGATAAGTGTTCGAAGGTGATGGGACTGGGCTATCCGGGAGGTCCTATCATCGACCGTTTGGCTCGTCAGGGTAATCCTGATGCCTATCAGTTTGCCAAACCGAATATTCCTGGTTATGATTACAGCTTCTCAGGGCTGAAGACTTCGTTCCTCTATTCACTCCGTGACTGGTTGAAGGACGACCCTGATTTCATTGAGCATCACAAGGAGGACCTTGCGGCATCGCTCGAAAAAACCATTGTGGACATCCTGATGAAGAAACTGCGGATGGCGGTGAAGGAGACAGGTATCACCCATGTGGCTGTGGCAGGAGGTGTGAGTGCCAACAACGGATTGCGTAATGCTTTCCACGATCATGCCAAACGGTATGGGTGGACGGTGTATATTCCGAAATTCAGTTACACGACTGATAATGCAGCGATGATAGGTATTGCTGGACATTTCAAATATCAAGATCATGAATACTGCGACATCAATTCACCAGCGTTTGCTCGAATGCAATAAGACATTGTGTACGGCAGAGAGTTGTACAGGAGGACGCATTGCTGCCCTCATCACCAGTGTGCCAGGCAGTTCGGAGTATTTCCGTGGGGGTGTTGTGTCGTATCAGACAGAGATTAAGGAGACAGTATTGAAAGTCGATGCTGCCATCATCGATAAATATGGTGTGGTGAGTCGTGAGACGGCCGATGCAATGCGCATTTGTGCCTGCCGATTGCTCAAGGCTGATTACGCCATTGCAATCACAGGTTATGCAGGACCTACGGGTGGGACGGAAGCTGACCCTGTAGGAACAGTATATATATCAGTAGGGACAGAGTCGAGAGGGATGACCAAGAGGGTGGTGAGCCAATGTCAGACACGGACTGAGATTCAGGACGACGTAGCTCAGCAGGCACTCGACCTGTTTAACAAATATCTTGAGGTTGACGCATGAAAGAAGTCCGGTATTTCTATACTCCAGAGCCTATGAGTGGTGCTTTGCCTGATGACGAAGCGGCTCATGCACTGCGTGTGTTACGGCTTGCTGAGGGTGACGAGATATTCCTGATGGACGGCAAAGGCACGTTCTATCGTGCCGCTATCACAGAAGCCATGAAGAAACGTTGTGGCTATCAAATCGTGGAAACACTACCTCAGACACCTCAGTGGAAGGGACATCTGCATCTTGCGATGGCTCCTACGAAGAACATGGATCGCACGGAGTGGTTCGCAGAGAAAGCTACAGAGATTGGGTTTGACGAACTCACGTTCCTCGATTGCCAGTTCTCTGAACGTCGTGTGGTGAAGGACGAACGTATCGAGAAGATTCTTGTGGCGGCAATGAAGCAGAGCCGTAAGGCGTATCTGCCGCATCTCAATTCCATGATACCGTTCAGCGAATTCATCAAGCGCCCGTCCTCTGGTCAGAAGTTCATCTGTCATTGCTACGACGACCATCTGCCCTTGCTCAAGGACCAGCTTACTCCTGAAGAGGATGCGCTGGTGATGGTAGGTCCGGAGGGTGATTTCAGCATCGAGGAAGTGAAGGCGGCAGAGGCAGCAGGATTCCAGTCAGTGAGTCTCGGAAAGAGCCGTCTGCGCACAGAAACAGCCGCCCTCGTAGCAGTCCACCTGATGAATTTAACCCATTAGCCCCATTGGCCTCATGAGCCCCATTAGCCCCATAGGCCCCATAATTAATATGAGTACCAAAGAAGAGAAACTACAAGCATTCGGACGCCTGCTCGACGTGATGGATACATTGCGTGAGAAGTGTCCGTGGGACCGTAAGCAAACCAATCAGAGCCTGCGTCCCAACACCATAGAAGAAACCTACGAACTGTGCGATGCACTCTTGAAGGAGGACGACCATAACATCTGCAAAGAGTTGGGCGATGTGTTGCTGCATATCGTGTTCTATGCCAAGATAGGCAGCGAGAAGGAAGCGTTTGACATCGCTGACGTGTGCAACCAACTATGTGATAAACTCATCTTCCGTCATCCGCATGTGTATGGTGAGGTGAAAGTGGACGGAACAGAACAGGTGTTGCAAAACTGGGAACAGCTGAAGACCAAGGAGAAAGACGGCAATAAGACTGTCCTCAGTGGTGTACCTGCTGCACTCCCGTCAGTCATCAAGGCTGACCGTATTCAGGAGAAAGCAAGCAACGTAGGCTTCGATTGGCACAATCGGGAGGATGTGTGGCCCAAGGTGCGTGAAGAGATTGCCGAGTTCGAGGCCGAAGTGGCCAATATGGATAAGGACAAGGCTACGCGTGAGTTTGGTGACCTGATGTTCAGTCTGATCAATGCAGCCAGACTCTATCATATCAACCCTGACACGGCGCTCGAATATACCAACCAGAAGTTCATCCAGCGTTTCACCTATGTGGAGATGAAGGCGCGTGAACAGGGACGTGATATCAAAGACCTCACGCTCGAAGAGATGGATGCCCTTTGGGAAGAAGCCAAGGGAAAATGTAAAAATTGAAGGTAGGTTAATTGGTTAGTAGGGGTCTAAAGTCTTATTTTATATTTTACATTTTACATCATTATGTAATATCAAATCCAAAAAACATGAAAACTTTGAAATTATTCTTGACCATCTGTCTGGCAACAGTGGCTTCGTTGAAAGCTGCAGCAGCAGATGTGTTTGTAGATTTCGCTGCAGGTGACTGGCAGCTGAATGCAAATGGTAAAGTAACTATTTACGTAAGTGACAAGGACGAACGTGGCGTGAAGCGTGCAGCTCAGGACCTTGCACAGGACTTGAAGGCCGTGACAGGTACGGCGGGTGTGTTGGTTGACAACCCCAAGGATGCTGCTATCGTCATTGGAACAGCTGGTAAGGTGGATGCAGTAAAGGCATACGCCAAGCAGCTGAAGGGTAAGTATGAGATGTATGTGATTGATGCAACGAGTGGTAAGTTGACCATTGCTGGTAGCAATCGTCGTGGTACCATCTTCGGTATCTATGAGTTGAGTCGCCAGTTGGGTGTGTCTCCCTGGTATTATTGGGCAGATGTACCTACAACTCATCACGATAAAGTGTTTGTAAAGAACGGCAACTATACAGATGGTGAACCTGCTGTGAAGTGGCGTGGATTGTTCCTCAACGATGAGGCTCCCTGTCTTACTTCATGGGTGAAGAACACCTTTGGTACCGATTACGGTGACCATCGTTTTTATGCAAAGGTATTCGAACTCATCCTTCGTCTCAAAGGTAACATGTTGTGGCCTGCTATGTGGGGATGGGCATTCTATGCAGATGACCCTGAGAACCTGAAGACAGCAGACGAGATGGGTGTCATCATGGGTACGAGCCACCATGAACCTATGGCACGCAACCATCAGGAGTATGCCCGTAACCGTCAGAAGTGGGGTGCATGGGACTACTCGAAGAACAAGGAGAAACTCGATGAGTTCTTCCGTGAGGGTATCGAGCGTATGCAGGGAACAGACGATGTAGTGACCATCGGTATGCGTGGTGACGGTGATGCTGCCATGAGTGCAGATGCTGATACCAAGTTGCTGGAGGACATCGTGGTCAATCAGCGTCGTATCATCCAGGAAGTGACCAAGCGTCCTGCTAAGGAGACTCCGCAGGTGTGGGCACTCTATAAGGAGGTACAGGACTATTTCGATGCAGGAATGAAAGTGCCTGACGATGTGACCATCCTCATCAGCGATGACAACTGGGGTAATATCCGTCGTGTGCCCAACGCTCAGCGTAGTGGTGGATGGGGTATCTACTATCATGTGGACTATGTAGGTGCACCTCGTAACACCAAGTGGCTCAACGTGACCCAGACTCAGCAGATGTTCGAGCAGCTTTCGCTGGCTTACGATTTTGGCATCCAGCAGCTGTGGATTCTCAATGTGGGCGACCTCAAGCCAATGGAATATCCTATCCAGATGTACTTCGATATGGCATGGAAACCAAAAGAATATAAGGTGGAGAATATCATTGAGCATACACGTCATTTCTTTACTACTGTGTTGGGTGAACAGTTTGCTGACGAGGCAGCTGATATCTACAATCAGAACTGTCAGTATATGGCACGCGTGACACCTGAGATGCTCGATGCACGTACCTATAACGTGGCTACAGGTGAATGGAAGCAGGTGGCAGACGAATACCAACGCCTCGAAACCCGTGCCTTGCGTCTCTTCCTCGAGATTCCTGAGAATACGAAGGATGCTTATCAGCAATTGATTCTCTTCCCCGTACAGGCAGGAGCCAATATCTACGACATGTATTATGCACATGCCATGAATCAGTATCTTGCTGAGCGTAACAACCCTGATGCCAACCTGTGGGCACAGCGTGTGAAGGCATGCTTCGAGCGTGACGCGGCCCTCAATGCGTCGTACAATAAAGATATTGCAGGCGGTAAGTGGAACGGCATGATGACGCAGAAACATATCGGCTACACCAATTGGAACGATAACTTCCGTGCCGACACACAGCCACGTACCCGTGAGGTGGAGGCTGCTCAAGGTGGTTACATCTTCTCGCCAAGCAACGGATTCGTAGCGATGGAAGCAGAGCATTATTACGCGGCAACAGCTGCGGCAGGCACAGAGTGGACTGTCTATCCTTATTATGGACGTACGCGTAGTGCTGTGGCGCTGACCCCTTATACCAAGGAAACAGGCGATTCCAAGCTGACCTATCGTTTCACCCTTCCAGCCAACCATCCGTCAGAGGTGAAGGTGCTCGTGGTAGTGAAGTCAACCCTCGACTTCATGAACCGTGGTGGACACGAATATACCGTCAGCCTCGATGGTTCAGAGCCTGCTGTTGTGAACTTCAACAAGAATTTGGTCGACAAGCAGCCATATCAGTACAGCGTATTCTATCCAACCATCGCACGTCGTGTGGTTGAGAATACTGTGACGCTCCCTGTAGGTAGTGGTGAAACCCATGAACTTGTGATTCACCCACGTCATTCCGGCATCGTGTTCGAGAAGATTGTGGTTGACTTCGGTGGTTACAGCACTTCTTACCTCTATGGAACGGAATCAGAAGTAAAGAGGTAAAAGTTGATAGTTTAAAGTTTATAGTTTATAGTCAGTTTAATAGTTTAGAGTTGAGAGGTCTACAAAGTATCGTCTGACACTCCTGAGCTCCTAACTTCTAACTCCTAACTCCTAACTTCTAAAGAAATGAAAACATTATTTTCCTTCCTTGCCCTGCTGCTGGCCTGTCTCCAGACAGCAATGGCCCAGGATCTCAATGAGATGAAGGGCTTTAAGGGATTGCTCAACGGTAAGACAGCAGTGGAGATTGTTGTTTCTGAAAAGTACAACGATGGTGATTGGATTACCGCTGGTTACTGCTACTACCCCAAAGCTAAGACGCCTGCACCCATTCTGGTGGTGGCTACACCAGAGACCGATAAGAAACTCTTGCCGAAAGGCGAGAACCACTACATGCTGAAACTGGTGGAGTACCAGCCCGATGGCGAAATCACAGGCATCTTCCGGATATGGTACACAGAGGTGGAGGGCGATTACAACTTCCAACGTGGTACATGGACCAATCCCACTACAGGAAAGGTGATGCAGATGAGCCAGGTCAAGCAGTTCTACGACGTGCCTGAATGGTATCCGGGTGAGCCTGCTGCATTCACGGCTCCTAAACGTGAGGCATGGAGTTTCAAGCATCATTTCGACCAAGAGCGAGACGGATGGCTGACCGATATCCATGTGGATATCTATGCTGGCGGGAAGAAGAGTCCGCTGAGTTTCGAAGAACCACTCTGCGGAGCCTTCGAAGCCCCACGTGAGACCGATTTGACATGGGTGACAGAAGACGACATCAACTTCGACGGCATCCCCGACCTGAAAGTATTCATCGGAATGACCACTCGTGCACAGAACATGTACAAGGCATTCGTATGGAATCCTGTCACACGTCAGTTCTATCCCGTAGAAGCATTCGAAGAGATACAGGAACCCGATTTCGACAAGAAAGCCAAGACCATCACCAGTTATGCACGTGATGTGGATGGCCTCTACATCGATGTCTTTAAATGGAAGAATGGAGTATTGAAAAAGGTATCGAGTAAAAAGGAATCGTTACCCTAACAAGAAACAGAGGCTCAACCGAGCCTCTGTTTCTTGTTAACGGCGCTGTGTGAAGTAATCGCGAAGCTCCTGGCAGTCGAAGCAGGGACAGAACTATCCTCTTACCTCATACTCCTTACCTCTTACCTCTTTAATAGTTAATTGGTTAAAAGTTTATTAGTTTAATAATAGGTCACACAGATGGTACAGAAACCACAGATTTTAAAACAAAAACAATCAATACAGCTTTTTCATTGTTCAAGTGCTTTGCACTTCTGTTAGCTGTCTTATCATCCCTACTGGTGAACGAGTTCCCCGATAGTCCTGATAATCCATCTAACAAGCCTATGGCTTATGAACAATTCAAAGTAAAAAACAAGAAAAACAATTGTTAATGTTAACGTGCCGCATGGTGTTTTTGAGCGAAAGCGACTGTTTTTTACTTAGTAAGGTTGTTTTCCTCCACCCGTCACCCCCGCCATAGAGGGAGGGGGCTTGGGGGGCGGGTCTGCTGTTTTTGTTTTCCTCCAATGAGGGGGAGGTGCTTTGGTGGCTTTTCCCTCCCCCTAAAGGGGGTCGGGGGGGCTACATTCCTTCCTCACCTCCGCCACCGCTACTACCGTTCTTAGTGAACTGCTTCGTAGCTACTTCGCTGGCTACGCCATCGATGATGGCTACTGCCTTGACGGTTGCGGATGCATTGAGGGTGATAGGCTCCTCGTAGTCGTTACCGTATGTAGCGGTTGGAGCTACACCGTTGGTGGTGTACTTGATGGTTGCACCTGCAGGACCTGAGATGGTTATCTGAGTAGAGTCATCGAACGGAGTCGTTCCGCTGATGGTTGGAGCAGTTACGGAACTTGAACTGCTTGAACCATTTGAACCACCCTGTTCTGAGCCAGTCGAAGAAGAACCACTGCCTCCATTGTTCTGACCGCTGTTGCCCGAACCTGATGTCGGCTTGACAAGGCTGACAGAGTTGGCTCCCTCTCGAATCGCTGCTACGAGCAGTGCCTGACTCGCAAGAGTAGGGGCGTACTCGAAGGATGCCTCGCCTCGCATGTTGATCAGTGCCGGACCAATCTTGAGTGTGGCATACAGGTCGGTGATGTTGCCTGCGCTGTACTCTTCACGCACAGTTGCTGCTTTCTGCTTGATTCGCGGACTGATGACACCCAGGTCACCCAGACTGACCATATATCCATCAAGGATGAATTCACGAATACACTTCGACATCTGGAGCAGGACAGAGTAGATGTCACCTTTGTTGTACTTGCAGTCGTGGTCGGCCATGTGTTCGGCAAATTTGTCGAGTGATATAGTGCCGCTGGTCTGCAGGTTGGCGCTGTAACGCTTCTCGCCTGCATGGTCGCCCCATTTCACGGTCGTCTCACGTACAGAATACTTGATTTTTCCCATAATCGCTTTCTTTTTTTTGTGGTTAATAATAAGATAATTATATAGTTGGCCAAACTATTTTACCTTGATCTTCTTCTAAAAGTTCCTAGAAAAATTTGTCTTTTTTCCTTGAACAAGAAGACTTTTTTCCTTGAACGCGGAACAGATTTTCCTAGTCTTTTTCTTTCGCGATACAAAGTTACGACATTTTGAAAGGACGATGGCTGTCTATGGCCGTCTTAGAGAAAAAAAAGAATTATATTTCAATACAATAGTCTTCACAGATATAACGGACTGCCTTTGGAGGCAATTTGCGTGTTCTGGGACTGACACCCATTGCCTCAAGAACAGGACGGCGCGTCTGCAGATAGCGGCGGAAAGTGCGAGGGGAGACTCCTGCGAGTTCGGCCAGTTCGGATTTATACATTGCTTTCATAAGTCTATTGATTATTGTTTAATTGTTTGACACTACAGAAAATCTTAACATCTAACGGGGATGATCTCTGACTTACTCTCGACTATTCTAGGCCTAAGCCCCCCTCTAAGGCCCTATATATAGGGGCCTAAGAGGAGGGGCTGTCGCCTGAGTCGGCAGCGGGCGGGTCAAACAGGTCCTGTTGAGATGCTTGTGGTTTGGTTGTTTTTGTTGGTGTTGCTGGTAGTGTCCATACAGACTTCCCTTGGCTGTTCTTCGTGCGGATGATGGCACCTTGGTCCCGCATCTCACGAAACATGTTGTTCCACATGTCTGTACCACAATTGAGTAACGACTGCACCTTGGCCTGCAAGTCGCAGTAATACAAAGGACCGGCCTTTAACGCCTCATAGAAAAGCTCATCAGTCTTCGGATGAGGTTTGTTGTTCTCATCGAACCACAGATATCCTTTGGTCATGTAAGGCAACTTATCCCATTGCTGATAAGCCTGCTGAAAGCAACTCATCGTAGCAAAGCGGGTAGGGGCATCACATACTATTGGCAGTTCGGTATCCGTATCCACACGGAAGAACATCAGGCTTCCGAGGTCGTACTTACGCGTATGGGTCTGCTCCACCGCAAAGATATTCTCTGGTTTCACCTTCTCGCATGCATATACTTCGAAGGCTTTGTTCATCAGTTCCGTACCAATCCATCCTCGCAGGTTGCGGTCTTCTGCACCCTTATTCTGGTGCAGCACACATACCAGGCAGCAATCGGTCTCCTGTGCCAGCTTCATCAGCCGTTCCACAATCTCCTGAGCTTTCACGCCATCGTTGATGTCTGCTAAGAGGTCACGTACGCCATCAAGCACAACGAGTTCTGGGCGGTACTTGTGTACAGCCTTCTCGAACAGGCGCAGACGTACATCGTGATTCAGGCACCTGACATTAAAAACTTCGAATCCTGCATCATGAAACTTTGAACCAGCTTCTCCGACCATCCTGGCGATTCGGTTTTTGAGGATGTCCTGTGTGGACTGCTCACTCTGCTCTGTATCATACCAAAGACATTTGACATACTGCTTCTGGCGTATGCCATCGTCATCATCAATGGGACGCTGTACCTGCAGCACCTCATCGCGCATGCAGCAGGCCATCAATACTGAATTGAACAGCGTCTTACCGCTCTTGGCTTTTCCTGTGACTGCCACAAGTTCACCGCGGGGAAAACAAGGTTTCCCGAATATACGGAAGAGGAAATGCATGGGAGGCAGTTCTTTCTCGCAAGTGATGCGTAGCCCTTCCAATAATCTGTCGTCATCAGTCATCGATGATTCAATCACCGATTGTCGAACCAATTTAAATGCTTCTTCGTTCATACTATCATTCCATTGTCTTTTCCTTTTGATGTTTTAGTTAATTATTTCACTTTTTTTGTCCGGACAATGCAAAGTTCGGAAAAAAGTAGTATCTTTGCGCCGAATATGTTCCAACAATGTTGGGACGAAAAAGTGAAATTTAACAATAATCCAATCAAAAATATCAAAAATACTTGCCTGTGATGCATTCTCTACGAGCATCAGTCCGAAGTCATCGTTCCAAGTTCTGTCTAAGCGAGCTTAACAGCCCTTTGCCCGATACCTACGAACAGCCTACGGCCTCGCATCACAGCCAAGAAAAAAAAGAAAAAAGTGGATGTTTTCTTCTAAAGTCTTGTGTCTAGCGTCTAAAGTCTTTTCTAGAACGCATAATTTTTAATATTTTCAGTTCCTGCAAAACAGGCGGCATCTCAGCAAAATTCAAACAAGTTTGATTTCTGCGTTCGATTTGCACTGTTTTTGTCCTTGAAGATGACATACCCTGTAAGGGTGCAGAGATCGCTCGAAGTGGGCATGGGAAGTTCACTTACCGATGAACACATCGGGCGAGTTCTGCAAAGCGACCAAAGGTTGCTTGTCATCTGAAAGGTATTTTTGATGTTTTTGTTTTTTTCCGGAGGCTTTTTTATTTATCACAACACAGGATTTTACCAGTGAGCCAAAATGAGGGTATTAATTAGACTTTAGGCCTTAATTGAGTCCGTCGAACTAAAGTTTATTAATACTTAACTCTACTGATTCTTGATTCACCTTTATCCCCAAAGTGTGGTTGCGAAACAACATCTGATATCACTTTTTTTATAATTTATTTGGCCGTTTCGATTGAAAAGTGTATTTTTGCAGTGCGAAATTCTATTGAAAAGTGTAGTTTTTGACTACAAAAAGTCATTGAAAAGTGTAAAAATCATGCTGTACAGGAAGATCACTTACATGCCCGTTTATCATGTAATGTTTATGGAAGCCGATGAACCTCAGCGTGATGATATGAATTATATCTTCTAAAAAAATATTATTTTTATTTTATCTGATGGCGCTATACACCATTTCTCTTATTCTATTATTTATCAGAAACTATTTCTCAATGTCTGTTATAGCCACTTCCTACATCTTTGATATGGGGAACTACCGACTATAGTGATCCCAATTGTTGCAGCACACTGCTAATTGTAGCACAATGTACAATAGGCATATCTCCAGCGGTGTGCTGACGTGGAAGGAAACGACCCTTCGTTACTGCGGAGAACATCTTCTCGACAAAAGGTTCTAGGTTGATAATATCTACGTGAATGTTGCTATGGGTTAAGTTGTATAATTCATCAGCAGCGGAGCGAGAGATTTGCTGCACGCCCTGCATGTCCAACAAATAGGAATCGGCTGGATTAAGTGAGGCTGCTAGCCGCTCAATCAATTGTCGCGTGTGAAGTTCCGCGCCATAACGTTCTTGTATATTAATAATCTGTTTCATCGTTAACTTGTATAACTATAAAGGTTAAATCCTTCAGGAATAGTAGCAGGAATCTTGATTACTATCATTGTTCCTTTGTAGTCTATTTCCTTTGGCAAATCTAAAATTTTCTTTTGAGTGGCAGATTGAACTAATAGGGCATTTCCAGATAAAACGGCGAACTCTCCCTGCAATCCATCTACGACCATACGTATACTCGATGAGATACCATAGCCACGATTCTCTGCGTCTGGTAAGTTTTTAACGGAATAACCTTTTTGTGCCAGATTTAGAGCCTCTGCATCGCTATTTCCCAATTTATCAAGATGTTTCTGGGCAGCCACGTAACTACCATAGATAGTAATGCCCAAATCTGCGATAATAATCTCAATATAATTAGTAGCAGCGTTGTATTCTAAAAAATCAAAGCCTCGCTCAGTTTGTGCGTGTTGTTGGATGTTGCAAATCAATTCGTCCAGCAAGTAAGTAAGCGGCGTGTTAAATGATTTCAGACAATCTGGGTTACAACTACGCAAATGATCCTTAAGTTGGTTAATAGCTGTGGCTATAGCATTGTCGTCCAAACAGAATGTGCAAATACTCGATGTCGTTTTCTGGGCATATATGTCCTTCATGGCAGAAAGCAGAGGTGTCGCTGAAGAAATAGTATTTTCTTTGGCGATGATATTTGCAAAAAAGGAAGACAGTATGTCATCCATTGATGCGATTTGTATTGTGTTAGTTGCCATGAGATATCTAATGCCTATTGTTTTTCTGTGCGAAGATAGTAAAAAAATATTAGAGTGGAGCAGTTAGTGTCGAAAATGTTTAAAATTGAACAAACTAAAGTCTAAACTCTGCACTTTCAACCAATTCAACAGACTATAAACACTAAACTATCAACTATAAACTTTATTAGCTGTAAGTTTCTACGCTAATCCATTTATCGTTAGTTGATCTATTGTTCCATAATAGTGATGCTCGATGGTCACATGGATGGAAATGTTGCTTCCGTCATCCACCCATTTGTTACACTGGGCCATGACACTACGAATCAGCTCTTTCTGCTCCTTTCGTTTGTTCATTTCTTCTTCCATTATGCATTGTATAACGTCTCACTTTTCGTTTTTTACTATAAACTATACACTTTCACTTTCTCCTCCCCCTAAAGGGGGGCGGGGGGTCCTCACTTTAAAAAGACTTTTTTCCCATCTACGATATTCAACCCCTTCTGGAGGGTGGTAATGCGTTGTCCATTGAGGTTGACAATTTCTCTCCCCATAGAGGGGGAGTCGGAGGGGGTCTCCTTTATCTTGGTTTCTTCCTCCGTAAGTGCTACGATGTTGCCGAACATGTTCCATGGGAATGTCTGCTTGTAGCTTTCCACGAGGTAGGCCGGTACGTGGAGGGTGGCATGTTCGATGAGATAGTACTGATATTTGGTGTCGGTATGGTAGGCTATCTGTGTGAAAGCACCATCTTCATTATACCCCATCTCCCACCAGTTAAAGGTGAAGTATCGTGGCAGATAAGATGTCCTTCCATTGTCTTCAAACTCTGCGATATCGTCATCAGACTTGATACGTGAAGCGTGTCCATTGAAAGCCAGCGGACTGAGTTCAGGAACAAACGATGCATAGCAGTAGAAATCATTCAGTGAGCAGTTTATTAGCCCCAAACCATTATAAAGAGCGGCCACAAACGCATAATCGTCAATTTTTTCTATATCTCCCATAATTCTGATGGTTTTCAACTGCTCTGAAACAGATATGGTATTGCGTTCTAATGTACGTAAAGTTCTTGGCAACTCAATGGAAGTGATAAAGCTTCTCTGATAAGACGAAATAGCTCCCTCCTCTATTGTAGTTACTTTGTAGGTCTTTCCTTCCACTTGGAGTTCTGCAGGAATAACCAGCCTTTCTTCATTCGTGTTATCAGAGAAGGTGACTTTTACTAATGTGGCTGTCAGGTCTTCAGTATTATATTCATACTGAAAGACGATTCCTCCGTAGGCAGCTTCCTCGTGTGGGATGATATGCTTGAAGTAGCACCAAGGGGCAGTCGATTGATAGGCTTCCAATGAAGCGGCAGACACATGAAGGGTCGCATCGTAGTTACTGCCCTCGAAGGCATACTCATCGGCTGCTGGAGGCACGTCGGAATAAGAGTAGATGTCTTTCAATCCTGTACAACCGCTAAAGGCATCCTGGCAGATCTCTCCTGCACAGCCGTCGAAGGTCACGGCTTTCAATGATGTGCAGTCCTTAAAGGCATTACTGCCAAGAAGAGTCATGCTGTTTGGAATGGTCACAGAGGTCAACGATTTGCATTCCTCGAATGCGTTGTCGTCAATCACCTCCAGCTTGTCATTCAGCTGAACTGAGGTTAATGACGAGCAGTCGGCAAATGCACGCATGCCGATAGAGGTTGTTTTGTTTGGGAGAGAGATGGATTCCAAGTTGCTGCAACCAACAAATGCTCCCTCACCGATGGAGGTCACTTTGCCAGGAATCTCAATCTCAAACAAACTGATGCAGTTTGAAAAGGTGTAGTCTTCAATGGCAGTGATGCTGCTTGGTAGTTTTACCTTTTCCAACCTTGGGCAGTCGGCAAAGGCAAAGCGCCCTACATATTTGATGGAGTTGCTAAGGGAGACAGAGGTCAGTTGTTCACAATTCAGGAATGAGAAGTTCTCGACAGAGGTCACGTTGTAGTACTTTCCATTCGACATGATGCGACCAGGAATAATGACATCCGCCACATATTTCTCGAGACCACTGGTCACTGAGGCTGTCTGTTCTTCATTGTTTAGGGTATAGTATGCCGTCGAGTTGTTCCCTTTATCGATGGCGTCGGGAAGAGCTGCGAGTCGCTCGAATGTTGTCCAGGGTTTGGTGACGGAATACTCATTCATTAGATTCTTCGGCACATGAAGTGTCGCCTGAAGCGGCCAGTACATGTAGTTGTCAAATGCGTTTTCAAATATCTTGGGCATTATGGCAGGATAGCAGAAGAAATCTTTTATTCCCATACAGTTATAGAATGCATAATAGCCAATATTTGACACATTCTTTGAGATGATGATAGTTGAGAGGGCTTCGCAGCCTGCGAATGTGTAATCCCCAATAGCCGTTACTCCTTCAGGAATCTCTATGGAAGTCAGGCTGCTACAGTTTCTGAAAACGTAACTGGGAATGGAGGTGAGTTTCTCCGATAACTTGACAGATTTCAGATGCGTGCAATCTTCAAAAGCCCGTATACCAATATCTGTCACACTGTTGGGAATCACGATGGAATCCAAGTCTGTACAGCCCTTGAATACTTCTCCTCCCAATGTTTTCACACTATTCGGTATTTGGATAGATTTCAAAGAACTGCAGTTGGCAAATACCGTTCCTTCCAAGGTTTTCACGCTATTCGGAATCTCTACATAACGCAAGGATGTGCATCCGGCAAATGTGCCTTTTAAGGTTGTGATGGTATTCGGAATGCGGATAGAATCCAGGCTGGCGCAATTCCAGAAGGCTGCTCCTCCCAATTCTAATAAATGTTCAGGAAACGTGATTGAGTGTAAGGAGATACACCTGTAGAAAGCTTGTCCGCCAATATAAACACTATCGGGAAACGTGATGGAATCCATATTTGTACACTCCCAAAAAGCTCCTTTGCAAATCTTCTTCAGACTTTGAGGAAACCTAACTGTAGTCAGTTTCTCGCATTGCTGGAACGCATATTCTCCAATAGAAGTGACAGAATCCTCAACAATGACACATTTAATCTGTGCCCTATATGCGTTCCAAGGTGCCGAACGTTGAGAACTGTTCCATTCATAATTCGCCATATCACCTCGTCCGCTGATGAAGAGCGTATCACCCTTCAGGTCCCACAGAACATTGTCGCCATACAGACCACACACACCATGAATCGCCTCCTGCCCCTGCATGGTGAGCGGCAGGAATGTCATGGATAATATAGAAAGGAATAATTTCAATGTATACATCTTATGTGTTATCAG
>JAFZYE010000023.1 GCA_017616445.1 Bacteroidaceae bacterium | reverse complement strand
TTTTTCTTTTTGCGTACAAACATGCTGCAAAGATACACAAAAAAATGCTTGCGCCACCCAAATCACCCCAAAATCTAATCATAACTGATTGATTATCAGGCTCTGATTTTTTGAATTTGAAAAATCGACGAAGTCAGGAAATGAAAGGCGAAACCATCATCGTCCCCCGACGGGCTTCCAGAACACAGCCGTTCATATAGTTGCGAAGAGGCTGGCTATCACCGTGGGCGGCCTCGTCCAGCAACTCGTGGCGCACATGGACAGGCATAAAGTGCTCTGCCATTAGCAACGTCGTATTTCCCACCCCGTCATATTTCCGTCCGCCAATTTCTATATCCTTCTGTACACGGAACAAACCAGGCATGAGGCGTTTCGTGGCCAGACGTTGCGGATTCATATCAATATAGCGGATTGTGTTGGGCAATTGTGAGCGTCGCCCCATCGGACGAACGAAAGGCATCTCAGCGAAGACTGGTTCCAGACGGTAGTAAGCCTCATTCCCCATCTCTTTGCATAGCCCATCTGAGAGTTCCTCTAATCGAGCAGTCTCTTCTTGCAGACTCCCCTGCGTTTTCTCTTCTTGGCTTTCTCTCAGGTTTGTTTCCTCTTGGTGTTTTTCCTTATTTTTCTCTTCATGGAAGTTCTCCCGAATATCATTCGGGTCAACACAAGAAGCCACCGAATGAGCACGCCCCAGTTTCTTTGCCCCCTGCCAGAATCCCCGCACAAGCGTCCCAATTCCTTTCTCCATCCTATGCCTCACATAAAGCACCGCATGCAGGTGGTCGGGCATCAGGCAGAAATGGAGCACTTGCACCTCAGGATGGTAATGTGGAATCCCCAGCAGACAATCCACAAGGGCATTCCCTAAAGCAGTACGATGGACTTTGGCCATAGTTGGATTATGATGTGGAATCACCAATGTGCCCAATAAAGGCTGGCGGTCTGTTATTGTCAGCGTAATGTGATACAGACCTGCGCCCTTCCATGCTGTTCCTGGCTCCTGCCATTGCCATTTCTCTTGCTCAGCCATCCTTTGCAATACTACTTTTATACTTGAATAGTGCAAAGATACAACATTTCTACGAATAACCGAATATGTTGTTCAGTTTTTCTTCATTTTTCAACAGGAAACAAGGCTTAAGCATATTCTACCCATACTCTAGCCTGCTCCTAAGCTGCTCCTAAGCTTACTCATGAGTATGGGTAGAGTAAGGGTAGGACGAAGAAAGATATTTGAAAGCTTAAGGTCAGAATCCCTCTCTATACTTTAATACTTCCTCCGCCGTAGAAAATAGCGGCTCGCCTTCTTCATAAGAGCCAAACTCTTCAAGGTGTTTTACTCGCAGATGCGCCAGCATTTCACGAATCTGTAGTTTCCCCAGCGTCACCTCCTCGTCAAATCGGAAAAAGAAATGAGGGCCCTTTACATCGAATGGGTACCATGTGCCACGCATTCGTTCTTCGGTCACTTTGCTGGCCGTATCCTTTACATGAAATACACGAAACTCGCCCGTTTGTTCTACGCCATCGGTATATAGGATAACGAACTGAACATTTTTCTTGCTATAGAAGCCTGCCGTATGTGCACCCGCTCTTGGTTCCTCACCTTTTACTTGCAAACGTACATTGTAAACCAATGAGCCTTTATCGTTATGCCCCAAAATCCATTTCAGATGCTCTTCATCCTTGTAGTAACCCACAAGGATGCCTTTATCAGCATATCGTTCCAAATAGTGCAGCGTCAACCAATGCGAATGTGCGACAGGTTGCTGTAGCTCCTGTTCAATAGCGGGTTTTAGCACGTCCTGCGGGTCTTTTCCCATACTGCATTCCTTAATAACAAAGTATCGTGACAACTCATCGTATTGTGCCTGTGTTTTCTCTAAATTCTTCGCTGGACGTGCATAGGCGAAATACGTCATTCGTTCCTCACCATACGGTTGGAACACTCTGCCGTTCAGTTCATAGAAGTGCTGCTGCAGATATAATGCTCCGTCCACACCCAAACGGGCTCGCATCGCATATATTATGAACTCTTTCTGAATGACAGCTCGTATTTCGTCGCGGAACTTTTTCCTTACATGTTCTTTCCATTGTGACTTCTCGTTGGCTTTGTTACGTGCATACAGGAAGAGTACATATAGGAAGTTCACATCATACTGAGATAGGAACAACGTATCTCTGTCAAACAGGCGGTCAGGAAATTGATACGACACCTTGGTGCAATGCTCTTCGTTTTTGTCTTTGTGTGGTCGTATGTTCTCCTGAACGTTATACTTAAGATCATCATTGACAAAGGCGCTGATAAAGAAATTTGGTATCACATCGTAGCCTTCAGTCGTAGATGCATCCTGTAAGTGGATGTTTCCAAAGCGACCTCTATCTACTTCTCGCTTTTGCTTGTCCAGTTCATCATATGCAGTATCGTCCGACAGGAACAAATTGATATTCCATTGTATGACGTTTCGTGCGTAAGTGTACTGCTTATAGATAGACTCCGATGTCAGCGGATGCCCGCTCTTATAATATTTGCTGTCACCGATATAATATACCTCCCTGCTCGTTTGGGCTTCTGCTGATGTCAAAGCCAAATCTGTGTACATGTGGTCAACCCGTTTGCCATCGTCCTGATCAGCCAGCCCCTTAGGTATATCTTGATGAGGCGTACCTATCAGTTCGTCAATCATCGCCTCAAATACGATATTGAAACTCTTGGCCAAAAGATACTCCTGCGCATTCGTGTTGATGGCAATCCGATAAGAATTCTCGAAGAATGCGTAGCACAAATCCCACAGTTGAAGGGCCTTGTCCGAGAAATACTTGTACTTTATCTGCATCAGCCTCGTCTTGCCCATCCCTTGCATATATTGTTTGAACTGCTTACCCGTAATCAGTTCATACTGGATATTGATGGGAGTATGGAAGCCGTATGCTCCGTTCAGAAAGTTCAGTATGCTGTAGAAGATAACGAATAGTTCCTCCTCATAGTTCACTATGCGTTTCTTGTTTACAGGGTTCAGATACACCACATCCTTATCCTGCACAAAAGCCTGCGAATGTGAAATGGTACGCGTCCAGTTGATTTTGTTGTTTCCTCTGTGCAGGTTCTTGATGGTGAATAGCACGAAGTTGCGGTTCTCCTGGTTGAAGTTGATGAGCGACAGCACAATGTCCAGATACGTTTTCGCCTGATGCCTGCGTCCTTTTCCTGCTTGTGGCAGATGCTTATAGAGGATGGCTTTGCTCTTGGGATTGGCTTTGTAGAACACATTCAATGCCCTATATATCCAAACAGAGAACTCATAGATGAACTTTCTATATTCCTTGCTCAGTTTTTCCTGACCTTTCGGTTCCAGCACCATTTCTGGTGTTACAGATTCTCCAGATTCCTGTTTTACACCCACCAATGTTTCCTGTTCCGTCAGCAACACCTTGGGCAGAATGAACACACAGTCATGCAGATGCGGATTATAGAAATAGCCCACATACTGCACACTCACCCGCTTGTCAACATCCTGCAGGACATAGATATCCTTCAGAACTTTCTCCACAAGGTGGCTTTCGTATTGGTGTTCTTCAAACAGGATATACATCAGTTCTGCGCTTCTTCCTTTTTCTTCCAGTTCATTACCTTCTGAACGAAATCAGTCACCATTGTTGGATTCACATCATTGCAGTCTTCTTTGTAGAAGTCTGGGAAAGTCAAATCCTTCTTCGTTTCCTTACCGTCTTCCATCTTGGTATATTGGAACAACGAGGCATCCTCAAAACCATAGTCTTTGAAAACATCGTTCCAAAGATAGAACAGCACTTTGCTTACTAATGTATCTACGGAGATAAGATTGTTTTCACTATTTGGCTCACCTGCCTTTTCTGGAGTCTTCTTGTCTGCCTTGCAGAAGAAGTAACCCAACTGCTTGTCAGCACTCGATGTCATAGAGGCGATGATGTCGTTGACTTTACGGATGAAGTCCCACCAATCTACAAGTTTTTCCTCTCCGTTGGCATCCTTTATCTTTACGTCAATCTTCCATTCCTTTCTCTCGTTCTTTATTTTCATGTACCTCCACTCCCAACGACGCTTAAAGGCAGAATCAATTGGGAATAGGCTCTGGTCACTTGTGTTCATTGTGGCCCAGATGAAAAGGTTTGAGGGAAGCTTAAGTTTAGTACCATTCTTTACTTCTGCCGGAATGTCATTACGCTCACTATTAGCTAATGCTGTTTGCAAATAGTCAGCAAGGGCAGAGTCTGTTTCCACAGGGTATTCTGACTCACCATTCTTGCGATCAAGCAACTGGAACAAATCACCAAATATCTGAGCGCAGTTACCTCTATTGATTTCCTCAATAATCAAGTACACGTCATCTGTTTTCTTCCAAGCCTGCACGTAAGCATTTGTGAATGCCTGTGGCTCGAAGCTATATACAATCTTCTCCTCTGTCGTTGTCACCCCATCCTTAGTAATGGTGCTCCGTTTCATCTTTGGCTTATAACAGCCCACGAATGTTGAGTAATCACTATCTGGATGGAACGTTGTGCGAATAACGCTCTTACCTCTTGTTAATTCATTAATTTCATGAGACTTTCCTGTACCAGGAGCACCATAAAAAATGCATTGAAATTTTTTATTCATTGGAGAAGTATTGAAATTGTTCTTTATTTTTTTTATATTGTCAAGGGTTAAATGAGGGAATAACTCTATCCAAGATATAGGCATATCGTTGGACAAAATGCCAAAAACACCTTTTTCTAACGAGCTAAAATAATTAAATCTATTTACAGAATTTAAATCGTCTTCACAATTCGCAATGGGCCTTTCTGCAAAATAATCTAAAATTGGTCTTGCCTTAGAGGTTAAAGCAACAACTCCGTCTTCTACTTTACCCTTATGTCTAAAGAGTTCCGTCCCCTCCAGTAGTGTCACAATATAATCAGTTCTACTATTGCTGTTTTTATTCCCTTCTACTTCTTGAAATGACAAATCTATGTTTCTTATTTCGTTAAGGTTATATTCGTTTTCTGTTTTCTCTTGAACATATTTGCTCAGCAAAGTGATTAGGTTGACTTTCGGTTCCCCTTTTAAAAAAAGGCTTTCTTTTGAAAGATGTATTAAACACAACTCCCTATATAGCAATTCCTCTTTTGCAATAAGCATTGCTAACGGAGAAACCTCCAATGTAGCAGTCACTAGACCTGTCTTTTTCAAAAATGATATAATGGCCCCTCTATTACTTTCAACAAACCCTATTCGTGAAGTAATAAAGCTGCTTTTATTCTCAGCAAGTCGTATTGCATCGCGGTTATTGTATAACCAATTTGAATACAATGTAACATTTTGCAATGTCACTTTTAAACTGGTATCTAAATCGCTAAAGTCCATATTCAAGAAATATAAGGAATTATACTTTTTATTAACTCTTTTAATACAGGAACAACAATTGAATTTCCTGCATGACGATATGCAATACTATCATTGACTACTATTTTGAATGTATCATCAAACCCCATTAAATTCATACACTCTCTAGGAGTCATTTTTCTTCCTACGGCATCTACTCTTCCGTTTCCATCACCAAAATCAAATTGTCCAACATAAATACGGGTGTCTGTATAGTGATGCGGTAGAGGGTGTTCTACTCGAAAATCACCTATCCAATTGTCTTGTTGATTGGCGGTCTCGCATCCTATAACATCTTGGTTCACTCTTGATCTGCGTAAGTTTTTGGATGGGGTTGTAATCCACTCGAAGCCTTTCTTTCCCAAATAGTATATATCATCTATAGGGCCAGCTTCGAGATATTCTGTACTACGATGGGTCAATTCCATCTTAGGAGGGAATGTGTAAGGCTTAGTAAAAATATCTTCTCTAAAACCAATTAAAAATAATCGGCTCCTTAACTGTGGGTGATTATAATCTTTTGCGTCTAGGATTGCCCATTCAATATGATACCCAAGAGACTGCCAAACATCGAACATTACTTCCCATGTTTTACCCCCATCGTTTTTAGTAACATTTTCAACGTTCTCATATATAAATATCTTTGGACGAGACTCTTTAATAATTCGGGCATAGTCATAAAACAGAGTCCCTCTAACATCTTCGAGCCCAAGTTTCTTCCCATAGTTCGAGAAACTTTGGCAAGGACTTCCACCTACAAGAATATCAATCTTATTATTAAACTCATTTGCATCAAAAAAACGAATATCTTCGTGCCATTGAGAATCATTTATCTTATAATTTGCAATATATGCGTCCTTAACGTAGTTCCTTTCTTTTAATTGGGCATAACGACGATTTACAAATTCTTCTCTTTGCTTTGTGGACATTCCGTCTGTAATCGTATTAATTTGCTCTTGCGTTATAGGCAAGAGATGTTTTACTGCGCTTTTTCTTTTTTCCTTATAGTATTTTATAATTACAGGCTCAAGGGGAAAAAATTTTTCACGTATTTGGATTAATTGAAATAAATTGTCTATTTCTATTTTACGAAACTCCTTCTTAACCCCTATCTTATTTATATAGTTTGAGCAATAATCAAAAATTTGTTTTTCGCTCATGTCTTGTATTATTTGTGACAAATCACCAAATGTCAAGGGGAGTTCTCTCTCTCCATTGTCACAAGCAAACATAATCTTATGGTTTATGTTTAACTGATTTAAAGCATGTTCAAATGCGCCTATACCGCTGAACAGTGTTCCAACATTGATTGTTTTCTTCTTTGACATGAAAAAGCCCTCTCTTCGTTTCGAAAAGGGGGCGTGGAGGGATTGGGAGAAGCAAGGCTTAGGACGGCCTACATCAGACAACAATCGTACAGTCCACGCCCGTATGAGCGTAAACATCCATTGCCTTGTCTGACTGATGTGTTCTCAGAGGTCCTAATTCTGCTTCTTCAGCCTAATCAAGGATGCCAAAGACGCTATTAATTTCTTTACTCTTTTCTTAATCTATTTATAGTTGTCCGCCAACACCCTGAGCGAACAGGTTCAATAACTATCGCCAACTACAAATAAAAAAGCGCGGGTGCTTACTGCTGCCTGTTCGCCATTCGAGGTCTTAGGAAACCCATTGCAAGAAACAGACAGAGAAACACCCACGTTGGAGAATATAATACACCCGTAAAGTGTGCATTGAGGACACTCGATCCTCGCAGCACACTACGGAGAGTATATATTACACCCCGTGGAGTTACCTCTGCATTTGCCTTCGCCTGCAATTCAAAAGTTCCTAAGTTTCGAAATGGCCAAAAACAAAGCGTCAGTAACGCCTTTCAATATGTAGTGCTCCACCCATCAGCTCCGTCATCCTCAGATGACATCATAGCCGCATAGGGCAGATGCAATTGCAAAAATACGATATATATTTGAATCCACCAAATGTTTATCAAGAAAAATGGACAGAAAGTTTAAAGTTTATGATTTAAAGTTGATAGTCTGTTGATAAAGTTGATAGTTGAAACACAGTTAGGAGTCTGGAGTTAGGAGTTATGAGTTGAGATGAATCTCTAACAGCACAAGGCTTATCGCCAGTAGAGAAAAACCGTATCGCTCATAGAGAAAGGCCATATCGCAGAAAAGGCACAAACGTTGCAATAATTCTATGAAATGTCTTCCCTTGCATTTCTTAGCCTTTCCTTATGTTCTTCTCAGGCATCCCTCATATTCTTCTCTATTCTTCCTCTAGTATAATTCTAATTACAGAAACTAGAGAAGAACTAGAGATAAACTAGAGATAAACTAGAGATGTATTAGAGATGTATTAGAGATGTACTGTAGAAAATAGTTAGGAGTTAGTAGTTCGAAGTTAGGAGTTGACTTGCTTTTGAACTGTAACACTGAGACGCGAAACGCAAATGACATTTTGACTAATGACCATCATGACCACCATCAAATAGAGAAAGGCCGTTTCTCTCCCAGCAACAAGCCGTTTCACTCATAGCGAGAACCCGTTTCGCTCATAGAGAAAGGCCGTATCTCTTAAAAGGGATGCAATAGGTGGTGCGACACGAGGGAAAACTTGCAGCCTCACGAGGCTACACGTGCAGGCTCGCGAGGGAACACGTGCAGACTCGCGAGGGTGCAAAAAGGGAACGGTCATGACGATTTTGACAAATGACCATCGTGACCACATCAATGCGAATTAACTTAAATGGTCTCACAAATTAACAATTCCGTCATATTCTGCCTTAGGTTTTTTTGAGAAGAGACTAAGGATAAAAAATGCAGCCCTTAAGGGAAAATTTTGCAGCCCTTAGGGGAAACAAATATTAGTGAAAAGTAAAGAGTGAAAAGTGAAATATCAAAAAACTCCTAACTCCTAATTTCTAACTTCTAACTAATTATTAAATTGATAAGTTTCGAAAAATGCTCTCACCTTCAACGATCATCGCTGGTGATTGAAAAATTATCAAAAATTACTTGACAAAACAAATTGTTTGCGTTATAATGAAAAAAAGAGAAAAGTGAAAAGCTTATTAAGTTAAGAGTTAAAAATTAAGAATTAAGAAATAATGCATTATGAATTAGATAAAAATCAAAAAAACTCCTAACTCCTAACTCTTAGCTTCTAACTTTTTTGTATCTTTGCAATGATTTAATCAAATTCAAGATAATAACGATGCTGACAGAAAAAGAATGCGAGGTGATGAACTCGTTTAAGAAAGACACGTTGATGGAAGCACTGGGGATGGTGTTCGTTCCGACTGATGACGACTTTGTGGTGGTGAGGATGCCAATATCGAAATCAACACGCCAGCACATGGGAATCGTGCATGGGGGAGCTTATCTGGCTCTGGCTGAGACTGTTGCAGGTGCTGGTTCGCTGCATGTGGCTGGTATGGATGCTAAAGTGTGTGGCATTGAGGTGAGTGGCAACCACGTGATGATGTCACCCACGGAAGGGGTTGTGATTGGTTACGGTACGGTCATCAGCGCAGGTCATACAATCCATGTGTGGAACGTAGACGTGAAAGACGAAGCGGGCAATCTGCTGTCAACGATCAGAGTGGTAAACAGAATTCAATAAAGTTGAAAGTTGAGAGTTTAAAGTTTAAAGATAATATGAAGAAACTATTATTTTTGGGCGCATTGTTGTTAGTATTGGCATCATGCGTAGAGACAAAGAAAGGTGATGCTGAGAAGGACGGTCCGGCTGAGACGGGAATAACAGAGATAGATGTAGGCACCGTAGGCGACGGAACATCGATGCATTCGCTGGAATTCATTGGCTTGTTCGGTGATACCCTTTATTTTGTCTATGAGAACAATGCCGTGGGAGGACTCGCTTGTGGCGACCTCATCAGTGTAGAATATACGAAGGACGATGAAGAGTTGAACGCTCTGTACATCGTGAACCTCACCGCCCTATGCAATCAATGGCAGGAGAGCGATGAAGCTGGCAACTATTCCTTTAAGCTCGAGGACGACGGTAGTGCTACGATTACTGGTTTCGATGCCAATTACGACCGGTGGTGTATTCTTCATGGACAGCTCAACATTACGGATGAACACTCTGGGAACGATAAAAAGTTCGACATCGTGCTTCTGACAGAAGACAGCCTGGTGCTGAAAGCTGCACAAGACGGAACAGAATTGAGAATGGGGAAATTAAGTTAGGAGTTATAAGTTAGGATTTAGACCTTAGACGCTAGGCTTTAGTAAATGGTAAAATGTAAATAATATGGTGCATCGACTCGTAATACTTGCAATTGCATGCCTGACATGCTTCTCCACGTTCGCGCTTCCCTTAAGGGGAGATGCGAAGAAGCCGAGGGAGAAGACTGACCGCGAAGTGTGGGTGGACATCATGTATCAAATGGCTGAACCCGTCATGAAGAATATGGCTGAGGGCAGACTTCAGCAAGTGATGGATACCGTTGGAGGCAGCAAGAACCTGGAGCTGTCGCCTACATGGGACAATCGCGACAAGAAAGTGGCATACATGGAAGCGTTCGGGCGTCTGTTGGCTGGACTTGCTCCTTGGCTGAATCTGCCTGATGACAACACCCCTGAAAGTGCGAAACGTAAGCAACTGAGGGAATGGACACGAAAGGCCATCATCAATGCCGTCGACCCGAATTCGCCTGACCGTCTGGGATGGGAGAACGGAGGTCAGACCCTCGTCGATGGAGCATACGTGGTACAAGGTCTTTATCGCGGTTTTGACTCGTTGTGGGTACCACTACCGAAGGCCACTAAAGACCTCTATATCAAAGAAATACAGAATCTGCGACGCTACGATCCCCCATATACCAACTGGTTATTGTTTGTGGCGATGGAGGAGAGTTTCTTGATGTATGTGGGTGCATCCTATGATGCCTACCGCATCAAGATGGGGTTGGCCAAAGTGGAGGAATGGTACATAGGCGATGGTGTCTATAGCGACGGACCTTCGTTTGCATTCGACTATTACAACTCGTATGTCATCCAGCCGATGTACACAGAGTGTCTGGAGATGATTGCGGCCAAACGACCGAATGACACTTACCTCATCTTCAGTAAGACCAACGAAAAGACCCGTGGAGCCAAGAACCGATTGCAAGAGGTACGGAAACGAATGCAGAAATGGGCTGTCATCCTTGAACGTCTGGTTTCGCCTGAGGGAACCTTCCCCATCGTAGGACGCAGCATCCCATACCGCATGGCGGTACTGCAACCATTAGCGCAACTCGCTTGGCGCAAACAACTGCCTCAGGAACTGCACGAGGGACAGGTACGTACAGCCATCACAGCTGTTGCCAACCGAATGTTCTATGGTCAGGTGGAGAATCCTGCCCAAAACGCAAAGGCATTGAGTAAGAACTATAATGCAGGAGGATTCCTGACCATCGGCTTCGTAGGGCCCCATCCGAATGTAGCCGACTGGTACACTAACAACGGCTCGCTGTATCTGACGAGTCTGGCATTCCTTCCGCTGGGATTGCCAGAGACCGATCCGTTCTGGACTGCTCCAGCAGAGAAGTGGACAAGTAAGAAAGCATGGGAAGGCGACGACTTCCCGAAAGACCATAAATGGGATATCAATAACCAGCAGCTATATTGGGAATAAAGCCCCCCTCAACCCCTTACAGAAAATTTAAAAAATGAAAAAAATAAAATTAAAAAATGTGAGGGGAGAGCGAAGTAAAACAACAAACCTTATGAAAACAAGATTCTTTATCGGACTACTGTGCCTGATTTCTTTGACAACCAGCGTACTTGCACAAAACAAGCAGCAAAACAACGTGTTGCCTGTACAGGAGAAGGTGTACCTGCATTTCGACAACAACTGCTACTTTCTTGGCGACACCATCTGGTACAAGGCTTATGTGGTCTTGGCAGATGACAACACGCCTCAGCCGCTGAGCAAGATACTCTATGTGGAACTGTTGAACGAACAGGGCTACCCCATGGAACGTCAGCAGCTCGTGGTGGATGAGAACGGTCAGGCTAACGGACAGTTCGCTATCAGCGATACCACCTTTGCAGGATACTATGAGATACGTGCCTATACGAAGTGGATGCTCAACTTCGGCTATGAGCCAGTTGCCTCGTGGTACACCAAATCATGGGTGATGGATGACGAAAGAGGAGCATTTCCTTCTACCAACGAGAAATTGCTCGCCCTCCAACAGCAAATGGAACAGGAGTCGAAGAGACCTCATATCTTTCGTGGTAGCGTCGATGTGTTCCTCGATGAAGAAGGAAAGGAGCTGGAGCACAACGATAAGGAACAGAAGAAGCTGAAGTCAATCGTCACCAAGGACAACGAGTACGAGAGCAACTTCTCCATCGATCGCGACGGCATGGAGAAGAACTACCGTCAATACAACAACCTCTTCTCGCGTGTCATCCCTGTGTATAGCCGGCCAGACAGCGCAGAACACTATATGAGGAAGATTATGCCCACCAAGATTACGATGGGTGACTACCAGGTGAACTGGTTGACGGAAGAATTTGATGTGAAGTTCTATCCAGAGAGTGGTAATCTCGTCGAAGGCTACCCTTGCCGAGTGGCGTGGGAGGCCTTGAATCAGGAACTCGAACGACTGAACGTGACGGGTGTGCTGCTCGAAGACGGAGAAGCCATCGATACCTTGCGACCCTTCCATGCAGGTAGGGGAATGTTTACCTTCACTCCCCAACATGGGAAGAACTACAAGGCTCGCTTCGAGTTTGGCGAGCATAAGTTCACGTTTAAACTGCCTGAAGCAGAGAAAGAAGGTGCGCGCCTCGTGGTCGAGCAGGACGAAGAGGGTGTCTATTTTAATGTCGTGAATACTTTTAAGGACCACAGATCTTTGGCGCTTTTGGTGCTTTGCAGAGGCAAGCGACTCAACACCTTCAAAATCGATGGCAACCAAACGGAATGGGAGGATGCCATGTATCAGGAAGACCTGCTTGAGGGTGTGAACCAGGCTGTGCTGACGGATGAGGATGGCAACGTGTATGCAGACCGACTCTTTTTCGTCAACCGAACAGAAGAAGCCAAAGGAACGGTCATCGTTGCAGGAATTCCCAACCGTCCGTATCGTCCGCTCGAAAAAATCAAACTCAACCTCATTGCGACAGACTCGAAAGGCAGTCCTTTGCAGGAGCAGACCTTCTCGGTAGCCGTCCGTGATGCCGACCAGCTCGACCCTTCGTTTGCTTCTGGCAACATCCTCACCAACCTCCTGTTGGAGTCGGAAATCAAGGGTTTCGTAGAAACGCCCGACTATTACTTCGAGGCAAATGACGAGAAGCACCAGAAGGCACTCGACCTGCTGATGATGATACAAGGCTGGCGACGTTACGACTGGCGTTATGTCGTTTCTCCTAAGCAGTTCAACCTCCAGTACCTCCCCGAACAGAAGATGGTCATCTACGGAAATGCGATGCCGCTACGCCGTAACCTCTTCACGAAAGATCAGGGACTGCTGCAAATCACTTGTCGCCTGTTCAACACCTCAAACGACTTGAAAGAAGGGGACACCTACCTGTTTGAGGGTAACGTACAGGCTGATACTGCAGGATATTTCCAGATTCCCTACGAACCGTTCTACGGAACAGCACGCTTGAGCCTTCGTGCCAAGTTTGTGAAGAAGTTGGAAAAGAAGAACTACGATAAGGTTGAGCACGATGACAAGATATTCCTGCGCAAGCAGTACTTCTTCCCCCAAGGGCTGAAGGCCTACAGTTGGTATGAGACCCATAGTCCAGAGAATTACAAAGACCGCAAACTCACTTGGGAGGAATTCCAGGAGGACATCTACGCTTCAGAATGGATACCGCAGGTCAGCATCAAGTCGAAACGTCGTCCACATGCCAAACGTCAGCGTGACAAGTTCGTTTACAAGACCAACTTCATTGATTTCATCAACGACAAGTGGGATCAGGGCTACTATGATTCCTTCTACTTGCTTGACGGAGGTGAATTCCCCATTCTTGAGCGCCAGATTCTGATAGACGGGTTCGTGCGTCATCAATATGAAACCCAGGAGAATACGTATGAGAGTCACATTCCCGCCATAGACTGGAGTGCCACGAACTATATGGATATTGCATCATACTTCTCATTCCTGAACTCCCTCAAGGAGATACAGGTAGTTAGCGATTCACCTCGCCGTCCGACTCCGTTTGAACATTTTCACCTTGACCGTCAGGAGGGTCAGCCTACCATCGGCATCGATGCATTTATCAACCTCGTTACCTATGAGAAAAAGGATAGACCTGAATACAAGGGACGTGAATACAACCTTCAGGGTTTCACGCGTCCAGCAGAGTATTACAACCCCGACTACAGCAAGGCCAAGCTGCCTGAGATAAAGGACTACCGCCGGACACTTTATTGGAACCCTAAGGTGACAACCGACAAATACGGTCAGGCATCTATTGAGTTCTACAACAACTCTGTTTGTACGACTGTCGATGTTTCGGCAGAGGGTGTAACGAAGTATGGAGAATGTCTGGTGACGGAAGAGAAGTAAAGAGGGGGAATAGTAGCTCAACGCTAAAGAATCATAAACCATGATAGATTATAAGAATGGAGAACTGATACGTAGAGGACGTATCGAGGTCATTTGCGGTTCGATGTTTTCAGGAAAGACAGAAGAACTGATTCGCAGGATGAAACGTGCTCAGTTTGCGCAACAGAGAGTAGAAATCTTCAAGCCTTCTATCGACACACGTTATTCTGATGATGATGTGGTTACTCATGAGGGGGTTGCCATTCATTCAACACCTGTGGACAACTCCTCAAGTATCTTGCTGCTGGGTAACGAATGCGATGTGATAGGTATTGATGAGGCTCAGTTCTTCGACGATCACCTCGTAGAGGTCTGTAACAAACTCGCAGAGAAAGGGGTCAGAGTGATTGTGGCAGGTTTGGATATGGATTTCAAAGGTGTGCCGTTTGGTCCGATGCCTGCCCTCTGTGCCGTCGCAGATGATGTGTTGAAGGTACATGCCATCTGTGTCAGATGCGGTGCTCAGGCATATATTTCGCATCGTAAAGTACAGGACGAGAAACGTGTTTTGCTGGGCGAAGTGAACGAATACGAGCCGCTTTGTCGGGTTTGTTATTCTGCCAGCACCTCACACACCCGATCCTGAAAAGCACGACCTTCAGCTGCCGTTCGATTTCCATTATTGATGATGGAGAAGGCCAGCAGGTGTCCGTTCGAAGCGATGACATACCCCGCCAACGCACTCACACCGGTTACCGTTCCTGTCTTCGCGTGTACTTTCTTGTAGGCAGCTCCTGAAGTCATTCTGTTTTCCAACGTGCCGTCAACTCCTGCAATCGGCAGACAAGCAAAGAGCGGATTGAAGATGTGTTCGTAGTGGTAGGCATAGCGCAACATGGCGACATGCAGACTGGCTGTCACGTAGTTGTAGAGCGACAACCCACTTCCGTCAGCTACTTTCGCATACGAAGTGGGAGCACCTGTTTTTGAAATGACGCTCTCCACCACCTCTGCACAGTCTTTCCATCCGATTCCTTTCTTCTTGTCGGCAGCCAACTGGAAGAACATCGATTCGGCATACAGGTTATCGCTATCCTTCAGCATTTGAATCATGATGTCGCGTACGGAGTGGGTAATCGTACAAACCAATGTGCTATTGTTTGTGGGCTTATAGGTGGCGATTCCACATCCGTTGGAGCTGATGCCAAGTGTGCGGAGTTGAGCGGCCAATCCCTGTAGGAAACTGAGTGAAGGTTTGTATCTGTTGATTTTGGCTCTTGTGCAATGATAGGCATCGCCTCCAAGACTAAGCGGTGTCAGATATGGGTTTTTGTCATCCCAACACCAACCGTTACCCAGGCAGAGGGTATCTTTCATCGACAGGTCGGCGTACAACCGACCGCTGATTTGTTGAATGCCCAGGTTCTTTATCGCACCAGCAATCTGTTTCAGATGGTCAGCAGACAAGTTCGGGTCGAAGTCGCCAATGATGTAGATACTGCCGTTCAGCATAGACGTGCCATTCGCATTCGAAGTGATTGAGCCGTCAGCATAGACTGCTGTGCGATATTGATGATCACCCCCCAGCACATCAAGAGCCGAGATGGCTGTCAGCAGTTTTTGTGTCGAAGCGGGACGCATCATCTTTTGTTGGTTATAAGCAAAAACGAGCGAGTCGCCCGTCAGGTCGTAGACGCTGATGCCCGTGTTGTAGTAGCTCCTGTCGGCCTCCTCGGCCAAGAGGTGTAGTTTCTCGATGACTCGCTCACCCCATTCCGGGACGCGTACAGAGTCAATCAGCGTAGAGTCAGTCACTTCCTGAGCGCTGACCACTTGTATATTTGTTACGCATGCCAAGTAGATGATACCTGACAGCATCTTTATCGTTGCCTGTTTGAAAATGCTGTTCATGATTGTTTGATCTTCATTAGTTGATTGATGAAATCCTCCTCGTGTTGCGGAATCACACTCACGGTTTTCTCGTCGCCATAGACAATCACCAGGTAGGTGATAAGTGCCTTGTGTCCGATTCTCACCCTTCGGATGCGTTCAATCCGTTTGATGTCGCTAACAGGAATCACAACTGTCCTTGACAACTTACCATTGGAGATGGTTAACTCGTCTTGAGAGAGTTTATACTCAGTATGGATAGAACGTTCGATGACGATTAACAGGAACAGGAGCGATGCGGCTATCAACAGCCCATTGCCTTCCCAAATTAGGTAAACAGTCAAAGCAGATAAAAGGATAATTAATATCCAGTTTGTTATCTGCAACCGGGCGCGATATGTACGGGTTGGAAACATCTGTTTTGTTCAATTATTTCGCAAAGGTAAAGAAAATTAATGTAAAATGTAGAATGTAGAATGTGAAAAGTGAAAAAACTCCTAACTCTTAACTCCTAACTCCTAACTTTTTATTATCTTTGCATTCAAATAGGAACATCATCATCGTTTGATGAATCATCAAGAGTTAATAATAAAAAAGATATTGTTATGAAAAGAATCGTATTTATCATTTGTTGTTGGACGCTTGCGCTGACCTTCGTGAATGCGCAGTCGTTGGAACAGAAAAAGATTTGTGCATTGAAGTGGACCCTGCAGCAGACATTCTACAACAAACCAGAGGGACAGCAGATTGCTCGTCTCAACGTGTGTGATTTCAAGTCGTTGAGCGATTTCCAGAAAAACAAACTGATTAGCGACGCCATCAAGAAGATTTCGAATCCTGCAGACCAAGGACGCGTGAAGAACATCCTGAGTGCTACTGGCAGTAGCGACCTGGAATCGTATGTACCTGCTGGTGCCAAGAAAGAGTTCAAGGCAGATCTCGACAAGGTGAAATCAATGGCTCCTGTTACGAATGAAAGTGAAGGGGAAGAAGCAACTGAAGAGGAAGACGTTGTAGAAGAACCTACTGAGGCACCTGCTCCTGACATTCAGCCAGTAGAAGAACAAGACGCAGAAGCGAATCCCGAAGATGTAACTGCCGATGACGCACAGTCAGAAGAGCCAGCGACAACAACAGATGGTGTATCTTTCCTTGAAGCGGTATTGATTGCCTTAGGTCTTTATGTCATCCTGACGGGATGTATCTTCTTGTTCATCCGTTCTAAAAAGAACACTCAGAAGAATGAGGAGATGGTGACGATGGAACAGTATCGGGCAGAACGTGTCCGTTTGATAGAACGTATCAAGGCAGTTGAGATTGAGATGGAGAACATCAAAAGCCAGAAACGCGACAAGCAGCAAGACGAAAAACCAGTAGTCGCTGTTGCACAGCCAATAGAACCAGCTGCACCACAGCATGTTGCAGAGAAAGCAGAGGCACCTGCTGAGCCTCAGTCTCCTTCATTGTTCTCAGAAACAATAGAACCCGCACCAGCAGTAGAAGAACCTGTTGTTGCTCCACGTCCTAAGTTCTCAGCTGTGATGTTCTATCCGGTACCAGTGGATGGTGTGTTCTTGAACGGTACATCTGATATCGAAGTAGGTAAGTCCTTGTACATGTTGAAAACCAGTGATGACCAGAACGCCACTTTCCAGATACTGAATACACCAGAAGCTATCGCAACTGCGTTGATTTCCATGAATGAAATGGTGAAACCAGCATGTAAGATCCTGAATACGGTGGCTGCACCAGTAGAGATTCTTGCAGAAAAACTGGGAACAGCAGAGCGCGAGGGTGATGGATGGAGAATAACAAACAAGGCTATCGTCCGTCTTATTTGATGGTACCTCCACCGAGAATCGAACTCGGATCTAATCTTTAGGAGAGATTTGTTCTATCCATTGAACTATGAAGGCGGTTTTGAGACTGCAAAGATACGAAGAAATTAAGAGTTAAGAGGTAAGAATTAAGAAAAAATACGGAAAAAGTATTGATTTATGACATTTACACAGATTTGTACCCCGATATTTGAACAAGTAATAAAGGATTATCACTTGGTGAACGATGTCGACCAAGACATTCATAATCCCTACGAGAGAGGGACCATAGAATATGACCTGTATGTGAAGAACTGGATTGATACAGTTCAATGGCATCTGGAGGACATCATTCGTGACCCACACATCAAGCCATCGGATGCGTTGGCTCTGAAACGCCGCATCGACAAGAGCAACCAAGACCGTACAGACTTGGTGGAGCGGATCGACTCGTATTTCCTTTCCATGTATGGAGGCGTGAAGGTGTTACCAGAAGCTACCATCAACACAGAAAGTCCTGCCTGGGCGATTGACCGTCTCAGCATCCTCGCACTAAAGATTTACCACATGCGTGAACAGGTGAACCGCGATGATGCGACAGAAGATCATAAGGCGCTTTGCCAGCAGAAACTGAATGTATTGCTCGAACAGCAGAAAGACCTTTCACTTGCTATCGACCAACTGCTTGACGACATCGCAGCTGGCAGAAAATACATGAAGGTGTATAAGCAAATGAAGATGTACAACGATCCGAGCACGAATCCAATCCTTTACGGAAAGAAATAAAGATACTTCCCCATTTATTTGCTGCTTGAGATGAAGAGATTGCTAATCATAAGGTTTTCCGCATTGGGCGACGTGGCGATGACTGTTCCAATCATCACATCGTTGGCTAATTGCAATCCTGACCTGTCAATCACTCTTCTCACGCAGAAACGGATGGTGGAGCTGTTTTCCTGGATGCCAGCCAACGTGACTGTCGTTGGAGCAAACCTGCATGACTATCACGGTATAGCCGGATTGGGGAAGCTCTACGGACAGTTGAAGAACGAGCGGTTCGATGCTGTTGCTGATCTTCACGATGTGCTACGAACCAAGTATCTGCGGACAAGGTTTCGTATGAAAGGGACAAAAGTGGCTGTCATTCGTAAAGGGAGGGCAGATCGTAAAGCTTTGATTGGTCATGGATTGGAGCATGAGCCGTTGATGCCGATAACAGAGAAATATGCTGCCGTATTTCAGGAGTTGGGACTGAAGTTGGAAATCAACTACGCTCCTCCTGTTGTTGCTGATACCCCCATCCCCTTTGACGTTCAACAGCCAGCAATCGGCATTGCACCTTTTGCAGCCCACCAAGGGAAGGTATATCCTTTGGAAATGATGCGCGAGGTGGTTGATAAGCTTGCAGATAGCGGCAATCAGATATACCTGTTCGGAGCAGGACACGAAGAAGCTACCGTGTTGGAATCTTGGGCACGCAAGAATGTCATCTCGGTCGTAGGTAAGTGCGCTGGGCTCAAACAGGAGTTGTTGTTAATGAGCCATCTGCAGTTGATGATTGCGATGGATTCGAGCAATATGCACATGGCGGCAATCATGGGAACTCGTACCATCTCTGTTTGGGGAGCAACACATCCGAAAGCAGGATTTGTTGCTTGGAACCAGCCCGAAGAATCCATCATTCAGATTCCAATGCCGTGCCGACCTTGTTCAATCTATGGAAGCAAGCCATGCAGCAAAGGCGACTACCCTTGTCTGCGGCAGATAACACCTCAAATGATTGTGGATCTAGCTAAGAAATATGGAGCTCAATAAGAAACAAAAGGTATTGTACCATTTCATACGAACAGTGTTCTACCTCATCTCACTTTTACCGATGAGGTTGCTCTATGTGCTGTCCGATATGGCCTATCCTTTTGTCTTTGCTTTCTACCGTCGCAAGTTGGTTCGCCAACAACTCACTGAGTGTTTCCCAGAAAAGGACATCAAGGAGATTAAGGCTATCGAACACGCATTCTATCATCAGTTCTGCGACACGTTCGTTGAGATGATCAAGCAGTTCTCGATGTCGAAGGAGGAGATGATGCGCCGCATGGTGTTTGTCGATGCTGACAAGGCATGTGTCAACTTCTCTGATGAACAGAAGATATTGTTCCTGATGTTGGGACATTACGCCAACTGGGAATGGATTGCCTCGCTTCAGTACTGGACGCCTGGTGTACACTGTTCGCAGGTGTACCATCCGCTGAGCGACGATGTGTTCGACCAGCTATTCATTGACTTACGTGAACAGTATGGTGGCGAGTGTATCAAGATGCGCCAAACGGTACGCCGGCTCATGCAACTCAACGCATTGGGGCGTCCTGTCATCTGCGGTATGATTGCAGATCAGCAGCCTCGTTGGGATGCCATCCATCATTTCTGTCAGTTCCTCCACCACGACTCAGCCGTGTTCATCGGCACGGAGCAGATAGCAAAGAAACTCAATACGTTGGTTTATTACGGTAGCGTCAGTCGCATCCGACGTGGCTACTACCAATGCCGCATCGTACCAATCACGCTCGACCCAGGTTCGATGCCTGACTACGAGATTACGGATAAATATATGGAACTCTTAGAGGCCGACATTCGCAAGCATCCTGAGCTGTGGCTTTGGACACATAAGCGATGGACGCGTACCAAGGAAGAATGGGAGGAGAGAAACGCATGAATACGAATCTGATGAGTATGTTCATCACGTTCGCCAAAATCGGGGCGTTCACCCTCGGAGGCGGCTACGCTATGGTTCCCATCATGGAGAAGGAGATTGTGGACCGTAAGCAATGGCTTACTCACGAAGAGTTCATGGACATCCTTATCGTAGCACAAAGCACACCCGGTCTGTTCGCCATCAACATGGCCAGCCATATTGGCAACAAGGCACGTGGAGTGGTTGGAGGCATCATCGGTTCGCTTGGCGTAGCTCTACCATCCATTGTGGCCATCCTTCTCATCGCCATGTTCTTCCGTGCGTTCAAAGAAAATGTCTATATCGAAAAGATATTCATGGGAGTACGACCTGCAGTAGTCGCACTCATTGCCGCACCCTGCTTTTCAATGGCTCGAACGGCAAAGATTACGCTCTACAACGCGTGGATTCCCATCGTGGCCTGTATCCTCATCACCGCCTTCGGTGTCTCACCCATCTGGATTATCCTTGTGGCAGGAGTCCTTGGATTTCTATGGGGGAGGATAAAACCGCAGGATGATAGTAAATTGTAATTGGCTAAAGCATAAATGACATGATTTTCTGGCAGTTGTTCATAGTATTCACAAAGATAGGCGCTTTCAACTTTGGAGGAGGCTATGCGATGCTGTCGCTCATCCACAACGAGGTGGTGGAGAAGAACCAGTGGCTCACATCCGCTGAGTTCACCGACATCGTGGCCATCAGCCAGAGCACACCTGGTCCTATCGGTATCAACTGCGCCACTTACACAGGCTATACGGCCGTGATTAACGAAGGATATCCTGAATGGATGGGCATTCTTGGTGCTGTTCTGGCATCGCTCAGCGTACTTTGGGTACCGTTCCTCCTCATGCTGACCATCAGCAAGATACTGTTGAAGTACAGCAAGACCTCTGCCGTCACAAGCATCTTCTCTCTGCTGCGCCCAGCCATCGTCGGATTGATTGCTGCTGCTGCCATCCTGCTCATGTCAGCTGATAACTTCGGCAATCCATCGGAAAGCACATTTCAATTCATCGCGAGCTTGCTCATCTTCATCTTCGCCTTCATCGGCACTCGCCTTTATCGCATCCACCCTATCATGATGATTATCCTCGCAGGTCTTGCGGGACTCCTTATCTATTAATAAAGGTGTAGGTTGAAGGCTCCAATTTTTCCTAAAAAACATTGTTTTGACCGAATAAAATGGCAAAAACGGGGCGTGTGGGGTCAATTTTCCTGCACGCTATCGCTGTTTTTAAACGTACCTTTTTCCCATTTTTGCAGCCTCATGAGGTAACACTTGCAGCCCCTAAGGGAAAATTTTGCAGCCCCTAGGGGTAACAAAAACGCCTCCGACTGTGACAAGTGTGACATTTGTGACAGTTGATTTTACACGATTTTGGATTCTGAGCAGTAGATGTTTTGTAAATATTGAATAATTTATGAATAATTATTTATTAATTAATCATTAGATTTACTACTAACTTACTACTTAAAAAAATACTATAAATCTTATCAAATATACTATTATCAATCTATTATTAATCATATTGATATTGATTATTGATAGTTTTAAGGGTGGTTTTTGAGGTAATTTTTCTGGCGAATCGTTCCTACAGATACCTGTGGTAAGGATTGCATTGCTCAATCGTGCAAAAATGGACTGTCCTTTGTCACAATTGTCACAAGATTCTGCTGCTCGTGGCTTTCTTATTCCTTAGTAATTGTTTCAATATTTCGCATCAATCCCTCATATTTTGCTCGTTTCACGGGCGAACCACGGAACAATTCTGTGTATTTTTCACGGGTCAGTTGACACCAATCTTTAGGGGTCATTGCTAACAACGCCTGTGAAGGCTGAAACTCTGCAGTTTCGTTGGGCTGAGCGAAACTGTTGTGTGGACATGCTCGCTGACAACGGTCGCATCCATATATATAATAAGGTGTAGGCTGCTGGCGGATGAGTGTTGCCTGTTCGGGACTGAATGGACCTCGATGCTCGATAGTGAGATAAGAAAGGCAGCGTTGTGCATCAACTCCGCTATCGGTCAATGCGCAGGTTGGACAGGCATCGATACAACGACGGCAGGTCCCACACCGAGATTCTATAGGTGAATCATAACAATCTACTTCTGCCGTTAGAAGAAGTTCGCCAAGCACAAAGAAACTCCCTTTATGGGGAATAATCAGGTTGTGGTTGCGACCAATCCAGCCGAGCCCTGCCTGAAGTGCCCAATAGCGTTCGAGTAGGGGGGCAGAATCAACGGCTACACGATAGTAATTTTTCTTTAACTCCTTCGAGGGGGAGGACTCTGAGTATTCGGAATAATCGGAAAAATCGGAATACTCAGAAGAATCAAAGATATTCTTTGCCAGTTCGCGTATGCGGGCTTTCATCACATCGTGATAGTCACGACCATAGGCATAGTAAGCAAACTGATATTGGTCGTCAGCCATGCGGTGAGCAGGATAATAGTTCATGGCCAGCGACACGATGGTACGGCAGCCAGGCAGCACGTGGTCGGGATGGTAGCGAGCATCACCATGACGAGCCATGTAGTCCATCCCTGCATGACGACCTTCACCTATCCAACGGTCGAAAGCAGCAGCAGTTGCATCATCAACTCGCGACACTCGTGCAATACCACAAGCATTAAAGCCGAGGCGCATGGCTTCGGCTTTGATACTTTCTGACATGAGGTGAATAATCTTGCTCATACCTGTTCATGATTCTCTCCCTATGGGGGAATTAAGGGGGCCTTACTTCAAATGTCGGCTTCGTGGTTGGTCGGCATCAAACAGGCGGAACTCATAACCCTGCGCCAGCAGCCATTCGATGGACTGCGGGAGGGCTGTGCGGAGCTTGTCGATACTCTTCAGCGAGTCGTGGAACGTGATGATGCTACCATTACGTGTGTAGCGCTTCACGTTGTTGACCACATCGTCAGCGGTAAGCAAACGGCTGTAGTCGCGGGTAACGACATCCCACATGATGATGGTGAACTTACGACGCAACCGCATGTACTGTGTCCACCGCATCCATCCGCGAGGCGGACGGAACAAATGGGAGTGGATAAGTTTGTCGGCCTCATAAGCGTTACGTAGGAAAGTCTTGCTTCGGTATCCGAACCCGCCTATGTGGTTGTGGGTGTGATTGCCCAGCCTGTGCCCCCGTCGCTCAATGTCGTGCATCAGTTCAGGATACTTACGGACATTGTCGCCCACCATGAAGAACGTGGCCTTCACGCCATAGTGGTCGAGTGTGTCGAGGATAAATGGCGTTGCCTCGGGAATCGGACCGTCGTCAAATGTGAGATAGACGGCCCGTTCCGAATGGGGCATGCGCCAGATGGCACTGGGATAAAGCCATCGCAGCCACGTACTTGGTTGCTCGATGATCATGGTTGGATGCCGAGCCCTTCAGCTCTTGAGGCGAGCAGGCCGTATGTGTTGTTGACAAACATGAGGAGCTCCTCGCCATGCTTTGCATACTCAGCAGCCTTGGTTCCAGCCTCTTTAGACTGACCAAGTTTCTCGAACGAGTGCTGAATCTCAACAAGCGCATAAATCTCGCTGCGGCAGTCACGCCAAGCAGCAATGAAGCGTGCGTTGCCAAGCGAAGAATAGAAGGTGATGTACTCGCGTGATATCTTCTCCATCGCATCGAGGATTTCCACACCCTTGTCTATCTTGCCGCAAGCAATGAAGCCGTTGGCGATTTCCAATCCTCCGTTATCGCCCTTATAGGGGACATTGTAAGCAGGAATCTCTGCATCACACTTCTCGAGCGCCAAGAGTGCTTTGTTGGTCTTGCCCTCTTCGAGCAACGTGGTGATGAGGTGTGCGAACCAGCGGCGATGCGTCCAACACATACGTGTCGTCGTCTCATCAAGGTAGAGACCTGGCTGTTTCAGGTTGCCGTAATGGTATTTGTTCATCATGTTATCGAACATCTTTTCCGTATCGACAACAGCCTGCTGAGGCATGTTCTCTTCGAAAGAGAACGGAGTGATGCGCCAAGCCAAACCTTCCTGCACAAAGTGACGCCAGAGGTTACCGTAGTTCTGCGGACCAACAGTGGTGGACATGTAAAGTGGGCGTTCGAAGTTGCTCTGAGCAATCATCTCGAGCATCATGATGAAGTTCTTATAGATCTGGTTCTGACCAGAGAGGCTGATGACCATCTGATCTGGGATAGAATCACCTGGAATCATCATGCCCGACTTACGAATGGCCTCCTTGTTAAGGGTCACATGCAGGGTGTCGGATGGCAGACAGGATGGGAGATCCCTTACCATATCGGCATACTCTGCAGGGATGTCTTCCTTGAGGAGGAACTTCTTGATGGCGTTCTTGAGTTCGAATGGGTCTTCGCCCCAGATGGCCTTTGCAGTCTCTGGATCTTGACGATACATGGTTTCAACCAATTCCTTCATACTGATCTCATGGCCCCTCACGTAGATTGGCGGATTGACTTCCGCAATCTCGTTCTTGCCTGACACGTACTGGATACGTTTCCATGAGATGGGTAGCGGAGATGACTGTTTGTCGCCCTCGAAAGCAGGACGTTTCATCTGGTCGATATACCAGTCGGTCTGGAGGTAAGAGAGGTTGCAGACACGTACATCAGTACGGTTGCCCTCTGTGTCTTCGTTGTACCAAAGTGGGAAGGTATCGTTATCACCATTGGTGAAGATGACTCCGTCGTGAGGGATGGTCTCCAGATAGTTCAGTCCGAAGTCGCGACACATGAAGCGTCCGCTACGATCGTGGTCGTCCCAAGTCTGGCTGACCATCTGCAAAGGAACAGCGACGGCTGGAATGAATGCAATGACGGATGCTACGATTGCCCCAAGACGTTGGTTGAGTCGCTTATTCAGTACTTTCTCTAACCATGCGTAGATGGCTGTGATGCCCAGTCCGCACCACATGGCATACGCATAGAACGAACCTGCATAAGCATAGTCGCGCTCACGAGGCTGACCTGGTGTCTGGTTCAGATAGAGCACAATGGCGATACCGGTCATGAAGAACAGGAAGAAGACAACCCAGAACTGCTGAATGCCTTTCTTGCCCTTGAAGGCCTGCCACAGCAAGCCGATGATGCCGAGCAGAAGGGGTAGGCAGTAGAAGACGTTATGTCCCTTGTTCTCCTTCAGGTCGGTAGGCAACAAGTCCTGACGACCCAGACGAGCGTCGTCGAGGAAACTGAAACCTGTAATCCAGTTGCCGTGCTCAGTCTCGCCCAGTCCCTGAATGTCGTTCTGACGACCTGCGAAGTTCCACATGAAGTAGCGCCAGTACATGAAGTTCATCTGATAGGAAAGGAAGTAGCGGATGTTGTCCACCTGAGTGGGGATTTCAATCTGCTGACTGCCCTGACCTGGGATGTTATAGTTGACGGTCTTATAGTGCATATCTGCAAGCCAGGAGATGTACTTTGATGCGTCGCGCTCCTCATAGATACGGGGGAAGAACATGCATTGGTCGGAAGGATAGACGTACTCGAATTTCTCGCGGATAACCTCGTATTCATCCTTCTCATCCGGACTTGCCTTCTCCTTACGCTGGTAGACAGGCGCACCCTTCGACGTGTTGTACATCAACTTGTCGCCCTTCTGAATGATTTCTGCCTTCGACTTGAACGTAGGTCCGTAGAACAATGGGCGGTCGCCATACTGCTCACGTCCCAGATACTCCTCGAGGGTGAACACATCCTCTGGAGAGTTCTGATCCATCGGAGGATTGGCGGTCGAACGGATGACAATCAGCGCATAAGACGAATAGCCGATAACCATCAGAGCCAGACAAAGAATCGTGGTGTTGAGACCCCTTGACGTCACATGCTTATACATAAACACAAATGCAGCGACGATAGCCAGCACGACGATACCGATGAGGGCGCTCTTCCAACCGAAGCTATAGAACGGAATGCCCAGCATTGCAATGCTTACAAGGAACGCAATGTTCATGCGAGTCTTGTTGGTGGCCTTTGTCGTTTCGATGGTAGCCCAGACGAGACATGCAATCAAAAGCAGGAGATAAACGTAAAGACCTGTATTGAACGACATGCCCATCGTGTTGACAAACAGCAACTCAAACCAACCTCCCACCTTCATGATGCCAGGAACCACACCATACAGTACTGCAGCTATAATCACTGCGGCAACTCCCACTGCAATCAGTGAGCCCTTTCCTGTTGGGTTCTTTGTACGTTTGTAGTAATACACAAGCACCATCGCTGGGATACACAGCAAGTTGAGGAGGTGAACACCGATGGACAAGCCCACGAGGTATGCGATGAGAATCAGCCAGCGGTCGCTTCCTGGTTCGTCAGCTTTATTCTCCCACTTTAGGATCAGCCAGAATACAAGAGCCGTAAGGAATGACGAGAATGCATATACCTCACTCTCAACAGCACTGAACCAGAAGGTGTCACTCCAAGTATAGATAAGTGCACCACCAATACCGCTTGCCATGATGGCAATCATCTTGCCAACAGACAACTGCTCATCGTCTTCACAAATCAGTTTCTTTGCCAGGTGGGTTACCGACCAGAATAGGAACAAGATACATCCTGCACTCAGGAGCGCAGACATCGTGTTGACCATCTTGGCAATCTGAGTCGGATCGCTCGCAAACTGAGAGAACAGATTTGCTACGAGCATGAAAAATGGTGCGCCAGGTGGGTGTCCTATTTCCAGCTTTGATGCTGTACTGGTGAATTCTGGACAATCCCAAAAACTGGCGGTAGGTTCGATCGTAGAGCAATAGGTAAATGCAGCTATTGCAAAGATAATCCAACCTGTCACGTTGTTAATGATTTTGTAAGTCTTCATTTTGTTGTTAATTATATTTGATTGTTTCTTATCTTACTACTTGACGCAATCCCTCGTACGTCTGCACATGAATGGCAAATGAGTCACAGTCAGTGTATTTGGAGAGTGGGATGCTGAGAAACATAGTTTTCGTATATGATTCGTTATCCCTATTAGGACGTTGATGCAGCAATGTGAAGTAAACGGTCTTGTACATCCCCCTGTCTGTGATGCTGTCCTCACAAAAACCAAACGGGTGTTGTTCTGCATCTGTCGTCATCACACCTATCTGTAGGTTGAGATACCCACCTGATTTCCAGCTGCTGATGAACTTCACTGGATCTGTGGGGTGTGATTTGAATCCATCTGCCTTTCGAGGATATGATGAATAGACATGCTCCAACCTGTACAACGTTATTTGGTTGCTATCAAGAGCATAGGTACAGAGACAGCGATAGGTGGTATCAGGGGCTGCCGCTACGATTGATTGATGCACGTCATAGGTTTTCCCATTGTCCATCTTTATCACCGTCACCAAGGTATCATGATTCGTATTCGCCTCCACCAGATCGATGAAGTAACTGGGCACCCGATAGTCATCATCGGAGTTGCACGAGATGAAGTAGAGGCATAATCCGACAAGTGTGACAAGTATCATACCTATCACACCATTGTTATTGCTTCTATTGTCCATCCTCGTATGCTTCATAGACAGTTATCTTTTTGCTTCGCTCGCCATTTTGTTCTTTGCAGGATTGGCATACATCGTAATCATCCTCTCACGCAAGAATGGTATGTCTGGATGCTCGAGTGACACCTTACCCAACTGAGTTTCAACATAGGCAGCAAATTTCGCTTTCTCCTCATCCGACACTTCCATACCTGCAGCAGCAAGGTTGCATGGATAGAGGCGGTAGTGAGAATGAATCTCCTCGTCGATATGAGCAGCGATTAATGGGAACAGTTCCGACTTCGGCATTTCAGGATCAAGCGTATCAAGCCAGTCATTGATGCATGGGGCTGCATGATAATGGATATGACCTTTGTAGCCAAAGATACCGATGCTCATGTTCTCCAAGTCGTCCTGCTGACTCTTCTTGAAGCCCTCAATGTCACGTTTGTTCTGGAACTCCTCTGCCTTGAGGTAGTCACATGGGTCGTACTCGTACGAGATGGCTAATGGTACGATGTTGAGTGATTTCAGGTTTTTGATGACATCCTTATCGCCGCTGATAGCCATCATCTTCAACACACTATCCTGAGTACGGTCATTGCTGTCTTTTGCACGCCCCTCTCGCTGGGCTATCCACAGATTTCCTCCCTTTTCCTCGATGACGTAGTGCATGTATTTTGACATCTTGGCCGAAGCCATCAACATCTGACGCATGGTGAGGGCACGTTGCACGATGAACGAACGATTGACGCGAACCAAGTCCTTAATCCAAGGATAAACCAACAGGTTGTCACCAATTGCAATCTCTACGGTATCATGATGCTCGTCGACCAGAGCGAAGTCAAGCAGCGCTGAGTCGAGCACGATATCACGATGGTTGGAGATGAATGTGTATCCTTCGCCTTTGAGTGACGTGAAGTCTGCCGTGAGACCTTTGCTCGCTTTAGCCAGTAATCCTTGCAACACTGGGTAAATGCAGATTTTCTGGAACTCCAGATTGGTCTTACCCGAACGTATCATGGCAGCTACCTTCTCAAAAGGTATTCCTGGATAGACAATCGGCAGGATAGCCTTGAACCGTTCATCACTCAGCAACCTGTCATAGGCTGCAGGGAGCTCTTCTGGAAGGAAAGGACGAATGTCGTCGAATTCATGGATGTCTGTCATATCATTTACGATTTAGCCATTTAGTTTTTCTTCAACGATTTCTGTGAGGATGTCTGTCATCTCAAGTCCGTCTGCACGGGCCTGCTGAGGAATGAACGAAGTCTGGGTCATACCTGGAGTTGCATTGATCTCCAACAAGTTGATGACATCTTGACCCTCTTTCTGAGTGATGATATAGTCAACTCGCATGATGCCGCTACCGCCAAGGATTGTGTAAATGGCCTTCGTGAGAGCCTTCACTCGCTGGGTCGTATCGTCTGACAACCGTGCAGGGGTGATTTCTGTGACTTGCCCATTGTATTTGGCATCAAAGTCGAAGAACTCGTTCTGACTGACCACCTCTGTGATTGGTAGCACATACACTTCGCCATTTTTCTTTTTGTAGACACCATTGGCGATTTCCGTACCTTTGAGCTCTGCTTCAATCATCACGTCATCGCTCTCCTTGCGTGCGAAATCGATAGCCTTCTGGATATCCTCTTTGGTGGTACAACGTGTTACACCGAAACTGCTGCCTGACCCATTGGGCTTGATGAAACAAGGAAGTCCGATTTTCTCTGCCACTTCTTCATCTGTAATCGTCTGGTTCTTACGCAGCAAGACCGACTCGGCAATCTTCACGCCAAATCCTTTCAGGTATTGGTTCAATGTGAACTTGTCGAAAGTAAGAGCTGCTACGAGCAGGTTGCAGGTCGAATAGGGAATGTGGAGCAGGTCGAAATACCCTTGCAGGATTCCGTTCTCTCCTGGTGTACCATGAATGGTGATGTAAGCAAAATCAGGTTTTACCTTTTCGCCGTTCTCTACGAATGAGAAATCGTGACGGTTCACCTCTGTGGTCGTACCGTCTTGCAGATGAGCGCACCAGTCAAGTCCTTTGACTTCTATTGTGTACACGATAAACTTATTGCGGTCGAGCCACGAACTGATGCCTTCTGCACTACGGAGTGACACATCATGTTCTGATGAGTCGCCTCCTGCTATGATTGCTATAATTGGTTTCATTTTCTAAACTATCAACTATCAACTATTAACTTTACCAAGTCCTCTCCATTTCTCGATAAGAGCCTGCATGTCGGGTGGTAGTTCTGACGAAAACATCATCTCCTTCCCTGTTGCAGGATGTACAAACCCCAAAGTCTTAGCATGAAGGGCTTGACGAGGACATATCTTGAAACAATTCTCTACAAACTGACGATACTTGGTAAATGTTGTCCCTTTCAGGATTTGGTCGCCTCCATACCTGTCGTCATTAAACAAGGTGTGTCCGATATGTTTCATGTGGGCACGAATCTGGTGCGTTCTTCCTGTTTCCAGCACGCACTTCACCAACGTGGTGTAGCCAAACCGTTCCATCACATAATAATGTGTCACAGCATGTTTGCCGATACCTGAATCTGGCGGGAAAGTCATCATCTGCATCCTGTCCTTGGGGTTTCGAGCGATGTTTCCCTCGATTCTTCCTTCGTCCTCTGTAAAGTTTCCCCACACCAACGCATTGTATTCGCGCTTGGTGGTTTTATTGAAGAACTGAAGGCCTAAACTTGTTTTGGCCTCAGGGGTCTTGGCGATGACCAGCAGGCCACTTGTGTCTTTGTCGATTCTGTGAACCAGGCCTATCTCAGGGTTGTTGATATCGTATTGTGGTTTGTCCTTCAGGTGCCAGGCGAGGGCATGCAGTAATGTAGCGTGCCAGTTGCCGTGTCCTGGATGTACCACCATTCCTGCAGCTTTGTTCACCACCATCAGATGATTGTCTTCATAGACGATATCGAGAGGAATCTCCTCTGGCAGGATGGTATTGCTGTACAGTGGACGGTCGAGCATCACCTGTATGACATCGAAAGGCTTTACCTTGTAGCTGCGCTTGATTGGTTTCTCATTGCACATGATGAACCCTGCGTCAGCAGCTTTCTGAATGCGGTTGCGTGAGATGTTGGCCAGATGGTCGATGAGGAACTTATCTACCCGCATCAGCCCTTGTTTGGCATCTGCTACGATGCGATAATGCTCATACAACTGCAATGACTCTTCATCGTCAGCATCCACACTTTCAATGTCCAGCTCGTCCAGGTCTTCGTAATTCATGCCTCTAAACTCTCAACTTTCTAAAGCTGTACGTCAAAATTGCTTTCGCTAATATCTGTATTGATGTCGTAGTCTTCATCGCCGTCTTCAAAGTAAAGAGAGTCTTCCTCGATTTCGCCAGCACCCACATAGAGTGTCAATGCGCGTTCACGAGAGATAGATTCACCAGTATGCACCTCACGTTTACCTTGTTTGATTCGCAGTATCTGGTCTTTATCTGCACCTTCTACATATTGTGGCGCTGTCAGCTTGAACCCCAGCGACTTGAGCACGATTTCTGCTTCACGATACGAACTGTTTCCTACCAGGTCAGGCAGTTTAACGAGCGGTTCCCCATTGAGGTTGACCGTCAGGTAGACGATTCTGCCGCTTTTGATCAAGGTACCTGATTTTGGCATCTGCTCGATGACAGATCCTGGTTTGGCCGACTTCTTATAGACGGAATCTGTGATGACACCCACGAAACCACTCTTGTCGAGTGTTTGCGTTGCTTCAAAGAAACTCTTGCCAATCACAGATGGCACACTCACTTTCTCCCCATGGTTTGTGTACGAATCCAATGTGTTGAAAGCGATGACAGGAATACAGAACAAAAGGCCAAGCGCCAATACTACGTTAATCCAGAATATCAAGCCTGACTTGCCTGTGAAATACTTCTTTAATCCCATTATTATCTGATAACTCTTAACTTTTGAATCTTAATTGAGTGCAAAGTTAGTGAAAACAAATCGAAGTGCAAAAAGAATTTATTCTTTTTTAACCCAAATAATGGTTTTTAAAGAACAATGTATCTCAATTGCCCTTATGGATACCTTCGCAATCGTCATCAGCCTTCTCATGTTCGTGTCATTAGATTCATTATCCACTTGCATTGTAGAGTTTGTATTTTTATAGGAAAGTCTCTATGCTTTTTGTGCTTGTGCTCGCACACACAAAAAAAATATTTGTGAATCGTTTGTTATTATAAGAATAATGTGTATTTTTGTGCGACCAAAAGGAGATTTTGGGACAAAGTAACTGATCATTATTATAATCAACCATATCATTAACAACTAAAAACAATTAAGTATGAAAAAATTTTTTACGCTAGCCTTATTGGCAATTTTAGGCATAAGCAATGCTTTTGCAGATGACTTTGCTCTTTATTCTGGAACAATAACAGAAGGAGACTATGTTATTGTTTATGATGGTTGCGCAATGAACAATGTAGTTGCAAGTAGCCGCTTTGGGTATGCGGAAGTTGTAATAGCGAATGACAAGATTGCGAATCCTGATGATGCAATTATTTGGACAGTGACAAAGACTGGTGATTATTATACACTGTATAATGCGGATGCTAAAAAATATGCAGCAGGTACTGGTGCTAAAAACAAAGCTCAGTTGTTAGATGATGCATCAGACGATAAAGCATTGTGGACAGTTAGTGGTGACGCCACTTATGAGTTTGTTAACAAAGCTAATACGACTGCAGCGGTTAATGCTAATCTCCGCAAAAATGGAACATACGGTTTTGCATGCTATGGCACAACTACGGGTGGAGCATTGAGTCTTTATAAGCGAGTAGAAGGAGGTAGTGGCGATACCAAGACCGCTACTACTATCAAATTTGCGGAAGGCTATAAGACTCAGATTGCTCAGGGTCCTGATGGTATGTTCCCTGAAATTGGATCGGTTGTGGACCTGCCTACTGCTACTGTAATGGCTGGTGATGCTGCCATTGAAGGTGCAAATGTAGATTGGAGCATTGAGCTGAAATCTTGGAAAGAAAAGGGTGAAGGTGAGAAGCCCGTCATTGCTAATGGAAAAATCTCTTTTGAAGGCTACGGTTCAGTTGTTGTGAAAGCTTCGTTTGCAGGCAACGATAAATATGAAGCTTCTAGCAAGACTTATGACCTGACAGTTTATAACTCATACGGTTTGCTGAAAGAGATGGTTAATGACATTGCTGATCCTAAATTTGAGAAGAACGATGAGGCTGACAAAGACGGCAAGCCTGTATTCTATTTCTTCAGGAACATCGATGCTGATGGATTCCCACCTGTTACCAGCACAGTGACCTATGTAAATGGAAAGTACATCTACCTCACAGATGGCGATGGGAACAACCTTTTGTTCTTTGGAACCAACTCACAGAATCTGAAGCAGGGCGACAAGATTAGCGGTAACGTTAGCGACACGAATCTTGGTGGCTTCTGGGGCTCACTGAAACGCTACAACAAATTGCCTGAATTTGCATTCACGACGATGAATGTCAAGGTTGAGTCAGAAGGAAATCCTGTAACTCCAGCCACCATTACGATTGACGAGTTGGTTGACAATATCAACAACTACGTGAAGATCGAGAATGCTGAGTTTGTTAGCGCAGACAAGAAGAACCTCGTCTTCAAGGTGGAAGATAAGGAGTTTGCTGTATACAACCAGTTCAATATGAATATTGATGCGCTTGAAACTACTGCCAAATATACGCTCGAAGGAATGGGCTCTGTATTTTATAATTCTAAGAGTGCAACCGGCACCTATCAGCTCCATCTGATCAGTTTCGATAAGACGGGTGAACCTACTGGCATCAACTCTGCAAAGGTTGCTAAGACGGCAACTGCTATCTTCAACGTAGCAGGTCAGACTCTTTCTGCTCCTCAGAAGGGTCTCAACATCATCGATGGTAAGAAGGTTTTCGTAAAGTAAACCAGACTTACATCGAGAGGTAATTATTCAAATTGTGTGTCTCCCATGGCCCTGAGCCGTGGGAGATTTTTTATAACTACTTGAGAGAATTGTTCTTTTCCATAGAGAAAAATCTTGTTCGTGGGCGACGAACACAGATTCGTGGGCGACGAACACTGGTTCGTGGACGGCGAACACAGGTTCGTGGACGGCGAACAGAAAATTCCACCAGTAGTAAGGAAAAATTCATCGAAGTAGAAAGAGAAGAACATCTAGGGGAGAAAAAGAAAAGGATGGACTTGCGGTCCATCCTTGTTCTTTGCTCGAACGAGTTATTAAGCTTCTTCGCTCTTACGAACGAGTTTCTCTTTGATACGAGCCTTCTTACCAGTAAGGTCGCGGAGGTAGTAGAGCTTAGCACGACGTACCTTACCAACCTTGTTGATGGTAATACTTTCGATGTTTGGTGATTCGATAGGGAAGATACGCTCAACGCCTACTGTACCTGACATCTTGCGGACAGTGAAACGCTTCTTGCTGCCTTCACCTGAAATCTTGATAACAACACCACGGTAGAGCTGAGTACGCTCCTTTGAACCTTCGACGATGTTGTAAGCAACTGTGATGGTATCACCTGCTTTGAACTTAGGGAACTCTTTGCCGGTTGCAAATGCCTCCTCGGCAACTTTAATTAAATCCATTTCTTCAATTGTTTTTTAACGGTTTATGTTCCAACGAAGCATTCTCTTGTTACACTTCCACAGACAGCGGCTTCGCTAAAGCGGGTGCAAAGGTACGAATAATTTACCATTTAACAATTTACAATTTACCATTTTTCTCCTTTTTTACTTGATTTGAATGCTTTTTCCGTTTGTTTTTCACTTTTCACTCTTCACTTTTCCTATTTTTTCCGTAACTTTGCACTCCCAAACAGACAAAGCATGAAGACCAAATATTCATTTGAAGTACTACCTCCATTGAAGGGAACAGGCACGAAAAACCTGTTCAACACCATCGACATCCTGAGCGAGTTCAAACCTGAACTGATCAACATCACTACCCATCGCAGCGAGTATGTCTATATGGAACAGGCTGACGGCACTTACGTGAAGAACCGTTTGCGCCGTCGTCCAGGAACGATTGCTGTGGCGAGTGCCATCATGCATCGCTATAACCTGAAAGTGGTGCCTCATGTGTTGTGCTCAGGCTTTTCTTGCGAAGACACAGAATATATGTTGCTCGACTTGCAGTTCCTGGGCATCAAGGACATCTTGATTCTACGTGGCGATAAGGCACCTGACGACAAGCGCTTTGTGCCTGAGAAGAATGGACACAGTCATGCGACAGAGCTGATTGAGCAGGTCAATCAGTTCAATGCAGGTAAGTTCCTCGACGGGAGCGACATCAAGGTACCAGGCGAACCTTTCGAATATGGCGTAGCATGCTATCCGGAGAAGCATGATGAGGCTCCCAATATGGAGTTTGATCTCAGGGTACTGAAACAAAAGCAGGATTTGGGTGCGAAATACGCTGTGACTCAGCTATTCTTCGACAACAAGAAATACTTCGAGTTTGTAGAGATGGCTCGTAAGTCAGGTATCACCATCCCTATCATTCCTGGCATCAAACCACTTGCCAAGAAAAGTCAGATAGGCATCATCCCTAAGACCTTCCATGTGGACATTCCAAAGGAACTTGCCGATGAGGCCAACAAACTGACGACTGACGAGGATGTGGCACGTCTGGGTGTTGAGTGGTGTGTGGCTCAATGTAAGGAACTAATCAATGCAGGAGTACCTCGATTGCATTTCTACACCGTATCTGCTGTACCAAGTATCAAGGAAATCATCGCTCGGTTATGACATTCAACGAAGTAATAGGACAAGAAGAAGTAAAACACCATCTATTTCAAGAGTTGGAGACAGGACGCCTGCCTCATGCGCTTTTGCTGGGTGGTCCTGAAGGCAATGGAGGGTTCGCCCTTGCCTGGGCTTTGGCAACTCGGCTGCTGAACAACTCACCTTTGACCTCCAAACTGCAACATCCTGACTTATACTTCTCCTATCCTATATATAAAAAGGAATCGAGCAAACCTGCGCCTTGCGAACTGTTTGCAAAACAATGGAGGGATTTGGTGACCCAGAACCCCTATTTTGGCTATAGCGAGTGGATGAACGCCATAGGAGCAGAGAACCAGCAACTCACCATCTATGTGGATGAAGCAAACGCATTGTTGCGTAAGTTCAGTCTGAAAGCAAATCAAGGAGGCTACAAGGTGTCAATCATCTGGCTGCCGGAAAAGATGAACATGGAATGCGCCAACAAACTCCTGAAACTAATTGAAGAACCACCTTCGGCTTCTGTGTTCATCCTTGTAAGCGAACATCCTGAACTGCTGCTGACCACTATCCGTAGCCGTTGTCAGTTCATCGAAGTACCAAAGATAAATGACCAGGATATCGAGCGGATGCTCATCGAACAACGTGGCATCGATCCCACGATGGCGCACAACATCGCTCGTACATCGTATGGGAATATGGCTGTCGCACTCAGACAGATTGTCGACAACTCGGAACAGGAGCAGTTCCTCGAAATGTTTAAGAGCCTGATGCGCTTGAGCTATGCACGCAAGGTACGCGAGATGAAACTATGGAGCGAAGAGGTCGCTTCGCTGGGACGTGAACGCCAAAAACGCTTCCTCGATTATTGTCAGCGCATGATTCGTGAGAATTTCATCTATAACTTTGGTGACCCAGACCTGAACTACATGAATTCTTCCGAAGCAGACTTTGCGGTCAGATTCGCACCATTCGTGAACGAGAACAACGTGATTGGCATCATGGACGAACTCCAGCTCTGCTATCGAGATATCATCCAAAATGCAAACGCAAAAATCGTCTTCTTCGATTTTGCCCTGAAGATGATTGTGCTAATAAAAAATAGGTAAGATTTCCATTCTTACCTATTCTTTTTTCTCGCGTCTAAGGTCTAAAGTATAGAGCCTAAAGTCTATTCCCCCTAAAGGGGGTTAGGGGGTCCGCTTCCTTGCAAACTCAAACAGCTCTAAGGGCAAATGACAATAGCCATTTGGATTCTTGTCGAGATAATCCTGATGGTAGTCTTCAGCTGGATAGAAGTTTTCTAACGGCTGATGCTCCACCGCAAAGGGCTGGTCATACTTCGCCTGCTCTTCCTGATACACCTTATTAATCGTATCCAAGTCAGCTGAATCGGTATAGTAGATTCCTGTTCGGTACTGCGTGCCTTTATCGTGTCCTTGCTGGTTGATACTGATGGGATCAATCGCCTTGAAGTACATCGTGAGCAGGAACTCGAGGCTCACCTGCTCTGGATCATAAGCAATACGGACAGTCTCTGCGAAGCGAGTGGTATCTGTGCATACCTGCTCGTAAGTAGGATTGGCGATGATGCCGTTCGCATAGCCCACCTCTGTCTCTACGACCCCCTGAATCTGCTTGAAGTAGTGTTCTGTTCCCCAGAAACAACCACCTGCGAGATAGATTTCTTTCATATTCATTCCGATTTCCTTCTTCCAAACAAGAATGCAAGAACCAGCATCACAATGAGGATGTAGAAGCTGATATTGGCAATCGTTTCTGTCCGCTCTACTGTCTCAGGGCGGAACTCCATGTGGATGGCATGCTTGCCTGCTGGCACATTCATGCAACGCAAGATGTAGTCAGCACGTCCGATTGGAGCTTCCTTGCCGTCAATCGTTGCTGTCCATCCTGGATAGTAAATCTCTGAGAACACCACCAATCCACCATTCTTCGAGTCAACATCGTAATCAACTTCGTTACAAGTGAGGCGTGTCTGGGTAATCGTACAGGTAGAGTCTGCAGGCGCTGCAGGAGCCTTCACGATAGCTGCGAACTGCTTGTCAACCACAGCCGTGTGGCGAGGATTGACAGCATGCAATGCTGCGATTTCTTCGTTGGCGTTATTGACAGTCTGCATCTCATCCACGAACCAGGCATTACCAAATGCCATGTTGTTCTCAATAGGGATGCGTACATCGTCCTGACCTCTCAGGATGAACCAACGTGTATTCATCATGTTGATGACAGGGAGCAGCGAGTCAACATTCACAGTTGACTTGCTGAAGTCGTACACAGGATAGCCGATACCCCCTTGTATTGCGGATGAGTCGAGCGGTGCTGAATGGATGACATCGTACACCTTAGGCATCTCCTGAGCGATATGCTCTTCTATCATCTCCTGATACCTGCGTAGCTTCGCTGCATGATAGCCGCCTACGCTACTATAGAAGAACGAGGTGGTGTTATCGTTGAATGTGCTGACAGCATAGTTGAGCACACGATAATTGCGTTTGTCGCCCGATTTGCCAAGGATATAATTATCGACATCCGTCTTCTGCACAGATGCTGCAGTACGAGGAGCCTCGAACATCTTGTCGTTGAGGTAGCGCTTGTTCACCATCCACATATCCACCAGACAGATAGCAATGATCCACACATAGTTTGGAATGAAGAGGGTAGAGCGCTTACCACGTCCGATGCGGAAGAGGAAGAAACTACCCAACAGGATGATGAAGCCTGAGCGCCAAGCATCGGCCGTCAACATAGCTCCACGCATCGCTGCCATGCTGGAAAGGATACGCTGACCTGTGCCTTGATCGAAATAGCCCATCTTTACATACTCATCGATGCTGCTGCGGTCAGAACTGCTGATACAATCACCCAGGATGGCAGTATGACCCAATGCAAAGGCAGCACAGATGACCACCGTGATGATAGAGCTGATGAACAATGCTCGCATCATCTGTGGACGTGTCTCCTTCTCCATACTCAGTTCTACAAACCGTTTCAATCCCAGCATAGCCAGCAAAGGCACTGTGAACTCAGCTACGACAAGTATCGAGCTGACGGTTCTGAACTTAGAATACAATGGGATGTTATCGATGAAGAAATCCGTGAATCCCATGAAGTTCTTACCCCATGCAAGCAGAATAGAAAGGATGGTTGCGATGATAAGTGCCCATTTCATCGGACTTTTATTAGGGATGACAAAGAGGGCAAGCACAAACAACATACATACAAGCGCACCCAGATAGACAGGACCACTTGTGCCTGGCTGTTCACCCCAGTATTGTGGCATTCCGTTGTAGATTCCTGCATTGGCAAATGTAGGATCTGCTTTCTTCATCGCTGTTGAACTCTGGCTCAGCGGTACACTTGCACCACCCATCAGGTCTGGAATGAGGAAGGTCCAAGTCTCACCCACACCATAACTCCAAGCGGTGATGTAACTGCGCTCCAATCCGCTGTCCGTCTGGTCATCCACCTTCTGCGCTTTCACGAGTTCGCTCTTTCCACGCATGGTGTCGTTTGCATATTCGTAGGTATGGAACAGGTTAGAGGCATTCAAGCCAATAGCCAACGCAGCAGCAATAATGATAGCTACGGTACCCTTCAGCCACACCTTGAAGTCGATTGGCTTTTCTGCAGGAGTCTTCTTATGTTGCTTCTTGAAGATGCCCATGAAGTTATCCCACCACGTAGGTTCCTTTACTGGTTCCTCCACCACTTTTTCTTTCTTGGGCAAGAGGCTCTCTATCAAGAATGCGAGTACAATCAGAATCTCTGGAATGAGGAAATAATAAGACATCTGAACGTGATTACTTGACACCTGCAATGAAGCGAACAACGCTGTCACAGCACATCCCAGTAGGTATCGGCGACGATAACAAAGTACGAAACCTGCAATCGTTGGGGGGATATAAGCCAAAGTCAACACCTTCCAGATATGACCTGCCGCAATGATGATAAAGAAATAGCTTGAGAATGCCCACACAATAGCGCCCAGGGCAGCCATCCATCTGCGGAAGTCAAATGCACGAAGCAGGATATAGAATCCTAACATCGAAATAAAGATGTAGAATACATAATCAGGCAGCCACAAATGATAGGCTTTCTCGATAAACGACATCTTCTTCGTAGAGTCGTACGAAGGGGCAATCTGATAGGTCGGCATACCACCAAATACACTGTTTGTCCAACGAGGGGTCTCCCCGTCATGACTCTCTCGATATTGGTTAATCTCAACTCCCAACCCATCGGCAGCACCATTATCGTGCTGGTTTAGTCGACGTCCATCGAAGTCAGCTGGATAGAAATACACCACAGCTATCACAGCGAACAAGGCAATCCAAAGTGCCTCTGCCAAAATATTCTTCAATCTTTTCATATTGATTTTTTACAGGTTTTCTTAACTCTTAACTCATATTTTATCAGGCAAAGGTACGAACAAAAAATGATACCACCAAAGAAAAAGAGACAATATGCGTAAAACATGAAGAATGTTTTGCTTGTTTTCTCTTTTTTTCGTAACTTTGCGCTGCGATAGAAGAAAAAGTGCAGTTTACAGGTTAGTCCCAAGCAAGTCAAGGGTAACTCTGGGTTAGGTCTAGTTTGAAATGGGGAAAAGATTTCAAGACATACGAAGACGATTGGCGACGCTGTATGAGAAAGGCGAGGCGCAAGCAATGGGATTTATGTTGCTGGAAGAGACGTGTGGCCTTTCTCAAGCTGATGTGTTGATGGGAAAAGACGATGAAATGGGGGAAAATCGGGTCAATGAACTTGAAAAAGCGATTGGGCGACTGATGAAAGGAGAACCCATCCAGTATGTGATTGGCCATACGGATTTCTGCGGATTGAGCATCGAAGTGGGGAAGGGGGTGCTCATACCTCGTCAGGAGACAGAGGAACTGGTGGAGGCAGTCAAGTGCTGTAACCCTACAGCAATCTTGGATATCGGAACGGGAAGTGGTTGCATTGCTTTGGCTCTGAAACATTACTTCCAGCAGGCTCAGGTAACAGCGATAGATATTTCAAAAGACGCGTTGAAGATTGCCAGCAGCAATGCAAAGCGGTTGGGATTGGAGGTCACATTTGAACAAAAAGATATTCTCAAAGCAATACCCCAGAAAGGTGTGTATGACCTTATCGTGTCGAACCCGCCCTATGTATGCGTAGAAGAACAATCAGACATGGAACCTCATGTGTTGGACTATGAACCTGGAACGGCTTTGTTCGTGCCAAACAATCATCCATTGCTGTTCTATGAGGTCATCACAACTTATGCGGTAGCAGCATTGAAGGAGGGAGGCATGCTCGCTTTTGAGACAAACAGGCGATTTGCCCATGAGGTGGGTGCCTTAATGGCTGATGCTGGTTTCGACAACATCCAAGTGAAACAAGATGTTTTTAACAATGATAGAATCGTGACAGGATGGCTTTCAAGAAAATAATCAGTGAAAACGATGCGATGATACGCCTGACGGCTAAATGTGCTGGCTCGGAGTGTTGTGTGGCGGACATCCGAAAGATGATGAGTCGCTGGGAACTGCCTGAGGGTGTAGCTGACAAGATTATCAAACGGTTGCTTGATGAACGATACATCGACGAGCAACGATATGCCCATGCTTTCGTACGTGATAAATTCAGGTATAACCACTGGGGATGGATTCGGATTGAACAGGAGCTGAAACGCAGAAACATTGCACAGGAGTATATCGATGAGGCAAAAGAGGAAATCAGCGATGAAGCCAACCTGACAGAATTGAAACGAATCATCGATTCGAAACGCCGTACGGTCAAAGGGAAGAACGAATACGAAGTGAATGCCAAACTATTCCGGTTTGCCTTGTCAAGAGGATTCAGCTACGCAGACATTAACGAGGTACTACATACAGATATTGAGGAATGAATATCGTTACAGACATCATCGATTTTGTGTTACCACGTTACTGTCCTATCTGTAACGAACGGATGGGCAAAGATGAGCAGTATATCTGCTTCAACTGTCTCAGCAGTCTGCCTCGGACCAATGCCCACCTCATCAAGGAGAACCCGATAGAAAAACTGTATTGGACACACCTACCCATCGAAAGGGCGACATCGTTCTTCTTCTATGATGCTCAGGAGTCGAGGGAGACAATCTACTTCACGAAATACTTCAACGATCCGAAAGTAGGAACATCTGTTGCCAAAGCGATGGCAGAGGAACTGAATGAGGTTGGGTTCTTCGAGGGGATGGACATGATTATCCCTTTGCCGCTCCATCGAAACCGTAAAAGGAAGAGAGGATACAACCAATGTGACTTCATCGCTGAAGGAATCAAGGAGGTCACAGGATTACCCATCGAAAGAGATGTCGTTCTCAGAATGGTGGATAACACCTCGCAGACGCATCTGCTATCGTCGGAACGTAAGGAGAATGTGAAAGATATCTTCGAACTGAAACGTCCGGAAACCATCAAGGGAAAGCATCTGCTGTTGGTAGATGATGTGATTACAACAGGCGCTACCACCATCTCATGCGGGAAGGAGTTGGCAAAGGCTGAGGGGGTAAGGATTTCCGTCGTCAGTATGGGATATGCAGGAAAGAAGTTTTTAAGCAATGACAATAGATAATATCAACTTAGGCGAAAGACCTGTGCTGTTAGCACCTATGGAGGATGTGACAGATCAGGCGTTCCGACTCTTATGTAAAGAGTTCGGAGCCTCGATGGTGTATTCGGAATTTGTGAGTTCTGATGCGCTGATCAGGTCAGTCAACCGCTCACTACAGAAAATCACCATCTGCGAGGAAGAACGTCCTGTGGCCGTTCAGATTTATGGTAGAGATGTCCCCTCGATGGTCGAAGCGGCTAAAATCATCGAAGCGGAAGCCCATCCTGATGTGCTGGACATCAACTTCGGATGTCCTGTGAAGAAAGTGGCAGGCAAAGGTGCGGGAGCAGGAATGCTGAAGAACATTCCGTTGATGCTCGAAATTACCAAAGCGGTAGTAGAGGCCGTACACCTGCCTGTGACTGTAAAAACACGACTGGGATGGGATCACGAAAACAAGATTATCGTTGATTTGGCGGAGCAACTCCAGGATTGTGGCATCAAAGCCTTAACGATTCATGGGAGGACTCGTAGTCAGATGTACACAGGAGAAGCCGACTGGACGTTGATAGGAGCTGTAAAGAACAACCCAAGAATGCATATCCCCATCATTGGAAATGGCGACATCACAACCCCATTGCGGGCAAAAGAATGTTTCGACAGGTATGGTGTAGATGCCATCATGGTTGGAAGGGCCACCTTCGGACGTCCTTGGATCTTTAAAGAGATACGCCACTATCTGGATACAGGAACAGAAATAGAGGGGCTGACCAATCAATGGAAACTGGACGTGCTGCGAAAGGAAATACTGAAAAGTGTGGAAACCAGTCCCAAAGGTGAACTAGGTGGCATCCTGCATGTCCGCCGTCATTTGGCTGCATCCCCTTTGTTTAAAGGCATACCTAACTTCCGTCAGACACGCATCAGAATGTTAAGGGCGGTAACTGTCAGCGAACTATTCACCATTCTCGATGAAATCGAGGATTTACTTTGATTGATTCGCTATATCACGAATCATACGCAACTCAGGATAGGTGAAGATAATGGTAGCGGTTTTACCCGTCTCGGAGCCTGTATATTCGTACATTAGGTCGGTCTTGGCATCAATCAGCTGATTTACCATCGCCATCATAGAAGGTGTCTTGACGATGGTTTCAGCAGTTGCTTTTTTCATCCCTTTAGCAAACGCCTCGTTACTAAGTGGATTATCGAACTTGACAATACTGTCTTCTGCTACCGTATAACAATAGGTCCACTTCCCGTTACCCAGTTGAACACCAACCAATGTATATTTCTCTCCAGCTTTGGCAGGGCACGATGCATTCACAGCCTCAGCCGTCTTCTCCAACACCTCGACTGCATGCTGTTCCGGACGTAGCACACTATCAACTGAATTACGTTGCTGCTGATTACAAGCAACTAAAATCAATGAAAGTGTCAAAAATATGAATAGTTTTTTCATGGGCGTTTTGTCTATTAATATGATTACTTGCATCGGGCACAGCCAACACATTTATCGAGTTCGCCTTTCAGACGTTGCTCAATCATGATATGAAGACGATCACGTAATGGGGCGATGGGAATCTCGTCGATGACTTGTCCCACAAATGCCTGCATCAGCAGCATACGGGCCTCTGCAAGGGGTATGCCTCGCTGACGCATGTAGAAAAGTGCCATTTCATCGAGTTTTCCTACTGTACTTCCATGCGAGCACTTCACGTCATCAGCATAGATCTCGAGCATCGGTTGGGTGTACATCCGGGCATCGTTGCTGGCACAGATGTTCTGATTCACCTCTTCGCTGACAGTCTTCTGTGCTCCTTCTGCCACATACACCTTACCCGCAAACGCTCCCACTGCTTGCTCATCGACCACATACTTATAGAGTTCGTGGCTGGTGCAGTTGGGCACTTCGTGACGAATGAGGGTGTTGTTGTCGACCACCTGACTCTTGTCAGCCATTACACATCCGTTAAGGGTCACTTCACTGTATTCGCCCTTCAGACAGGCTTTAATCGTGTTGCGCGTGAGTCCATTGAACAGTGTGATGTTGTTATGTTTCACAGTAGCATATCGCCCAACTTGTATATACACTTGATTGAATCTGGTACAAGAAGTATGGGTTTCTTCCAACTCATACATCTCCAAGTGTGCATTATCGCCAACGAACACTTCGACCACCTGAGTGGTGAGAATGTGCATCTTGTTGTTGGCCGCATAACGAAGCATGATGCTTGCAGAAGCACCTTCCTCCAATACAATCAGTACACGCTTGTGCTCCATCTGGTCTTCGTCAGATGTGAACGTATCAGTGAGTTCAATCGGGCGGTCAAGTGTCTGATTCTTACAGACATGTATACAAATACATTCATGTGAGAAGGCTGTATTGAGTGCTGTGATGGCATCTTCGCTGTCAGCAGTCTTTGCATAATAACGTCTCAATAACGATTCGTCATTCAGGGAAATCACACTCTGTTTATTTGAGTTCAGAGGCAGTGTGGGCAGAGGCATCATGTATGTATCTTTGCCATCAAATGCCTGCGGCACATCAACATATCGATAGTCCTCAACCTTACGGGTAGGAAATCCCTTTTGTGCAAACACACCGATAGCTTCATCACGCATGGTATTCATCACCTCTGGCGATGTAGCTATCAGACTCTCACGATGAGCCTGATATAGGTTTATGTATGATTGCTCAAGACTCATTCTTTTATCCAGTCAAATCCTCGTTCTTCAATTTCCTTTGCCAGCTCAGCACCTGCGGTCTTCACAATCTTGCCATCAAGCAATACATGAATGAAGTCCGGACGAATATAATCGAGCAAACGCTGATAGTGGGTAATAACAAGTGCGCTTGTTTGTTCTGTGCGCAAGCGGTTGAACCCTTCTGCTACGACCCTCAGCGCATCTACATCGAGGCCACTATCTGTTTCATCGAGGATGCAGAATGTGGGTTGTAACATTGCCATCTGGAATATCTCGTTACGTTTCTTCTCTCCGCCAGAAAACCCTTCGTTCACTGAACGTGAAACGAGTTTCTTATCGATGTCAACCAGTTTCTGAGTGTCGCGTATCAACTTCAAGAAGTCAGTTGCCTTAAGAGGTTCTTGTCCCAATGCCTCACGACGAGCGTTTACGGCTGCTCGCATGAAGTTTGTCATGCTGACTCCTGGTATCTCTACTGGCATCTGGAAAGACATGAACACGCCTTCGTGTGAACGTTCCTCAGGAGACATCGCAAGCAAGTCCTTACCGTTGAACGTAATCGTTCCCTCTGTGACCTCATACTTAGGATTTCCCACGATAACATTGCTCAGAGTGCTCTTTCCCGCACCATTGGTTCCCATCAATGCATGTATCTCACCATCACGGATTGTGAGATTGACTCCTTTCAATATTTCTTTGCCGTCTACCTTGGCGTGTAAGTTCTTGATTTCTAACATTAGAATTAAAAATTAAGAGTTAAGAATTAAGAGTTAAGAAAGATAGACATTTTAGCCTACTGTTCCTTCAAGCGATACAGAGAGCAGTTTTTGCGCCTCCACAGCAAACTCCATCGGTAATTTATTAATGACATCCTTTGCATAGCCGTTCACAATCAATCCTACAGCTTCCTCTGTTGGAATACCTCGCTGGTTGCAATAGAACAACTGGTCTTCGGATATCTTCGAAGTGGTAGCTTCATGTTCAACTATCGCTGAGTTGTTATGACAGTCGATATAGGGGAACGTATGTGCTCCACAATGACTTCCTAACAGCAACGAATCACAGGAGCTATAGTTGCGAGCCCCTTCTGCCTTGGCACCAATCTTTACCAACCCTCGATATGAGTTCTGACTTCTTCCAGCTGATATGCCTTTACTGATGATGGTACTCTTGGTGTTCTTACCGATGTGTATCATCTTGGTTCCCGTATCTGCCTGTTGGTAGTTGTTGGTCACAGCTACCGAATAGAACTCAGCTTGGGAATTGTCACCACTCAGCACACAGCTAGGGTATTTCCATGTGATAGCAGAACCGGTCTCCACCTGTGTCCACGATAGCTTGCTGTTGTTTCCTCTAAGATGTCCTCGTTTGGTGACGAGATTCAATACACCGCCTTTCCCCTCCGCATCACCTGGATACCAGTTCTGAACTGTACTGTATTTCACTTCGGCATTCTCCATCACCACAATCTCCACGATGGCGGCATGAAGCTGATTCTCATCACGCATAGGGGCAGTACAGCCCTCTAAATATGATACGTAGGAGTTATCGTCACACACAATCAACGTACGTTCAAACTGTCCGATGTTGCGAGCATTAATACGGAAATAAGTAGAGAGTTCCATCGGGCAACGTGTGTTCTTTGGAATATACACAAAAGAGCCATCGCTGAAAACCGCGCTGTTGAGCGCAGCGAAGTAGTTATCACGATAGGGGACAACGCTACCCAAGTATTGGCGTACCAACTCAGGGTATTTCTTCACAGCTTCGCTAATGGAGCAGAAGATAATGCCTTTCTCCTCAAGTGCTTTCGTGTGGGTGGTTTTCACGGATACGGAGTCCATCACAGCATCGACAGCTGTACCACTTAACGCCATACGCTCTTCAAGAGGAATACCCAGCTTATCGAATGTCTTAATCAGCTCAGGATCTATCTCCTTCGGTTTTCCGTCATCACTCTTGGACTTGCTCGTAGGGTCAGCATAGTAAGATATTGCCTGATAATCAATCTCAGGCAATATCAGATGACCCCACTTGGGTTGTACCATTGAAGTCCAATGACGAAAGGCATTGAGTCGGAAGTCAAGCAGCCAATCAGGCTCTCCTTTCTTCTGCGAGATGAGGCGTACCACATCTTCGTTCAGTCCTTTCTCTATGATTTCCGTGTGTATGTCAGTTGTGAAGCCATATTTGTACTGTTCGTTGGCTACCTGCTTGACATACTCGTTTCTATTTTCACTCATCAATTTATGAATTATGCATTACAAATTATGCATTATCATAGTTTCTGCTTCACTTCCACTTCTGCAAATGTCTCCAGAATATCACCTTCGTGAAGGTTATCGTAGTTGACGATAGAGATACCGCATTCGAAGTTTACGCCTACTTCTTTCACATCATCCTTGAAGCGCTTTAGGGCGTTAATCTGACCAGTATAGATCACGATACCATCGCGAATCACTCTGATCTTATTGCTGCGCTGTACCTTTCCGCTCGTGACGTATGCACCTGCAACTGTTCCCACCTTGGTGATGTGATAAACCTGACGTACTTCGAGGTTGGCTGTGACTTCCTCTTTGGTTTCAGGAGCAAGCATACCTTCCATCGCACTCTTAATCTCTTCGATAGTATCGTAGATGACGGAGTAGAGACGGATATCTACGCCTTCCTGATCAGCTAATGCACGTGCTGCCTTTGAAGGACGTACTTGGAAGCCGACAATGATGGCATCCGATGCTGCAGCAAGGGTTACATCGCTCTCGCTGATCTGACCTACTGCCTTGTGGATGACATTCACCTGAATCTTCTCTGTAGAGAGTTTGATGAGTGAGTCGCTCAATGCCTCGATTGAACCATCCACGTCACCCTTTACTACAATATTGAGTTCCTTGAAGTCTCCAAGTGCGATACGACGGCCCAACTCGTTGAGGTCGACACGTTTCAACGTCCTCAGACCTTGTTCGCGTTTCAACTGCTCACGTTTGTTACAGATGTCGCGTGCCTCCTGCTCTGTTTCCATCACATGGAAGGTGTCACCTGCAGTTGGTGCTCCGTTGAGTCCAAGTATAACAGCTGGCTCTGCTGGCAACGCTTTCTCGATTCGCTGTCCACGTTCGTTGAACATCGCTCTGACACGTCCGAAATGTGTTCCTGCCAATACGATATCACCTTGATGCAAAGTTCCGTTCTGACATAGTACGGTAGCTACGTAACCACGACCTTTATCGAGTGTCGATTCAATTACTGAACCCGTAGCCTTACGATTTGGGTTAGCACGTAGGTCAAGCAGCTCGGCTTCGAGCAGCACCTTGTCCATGAGTTCATCCACTCCGATTCCTTTCTTCGCACTGATTTCCTGACTCTGGTACTTGCCGCCCCAATCCTCAACCAAGAGGTTCATATTGGCAAGTTGTTCCTTGATCTTCTCAGGATTAGCCCCTGGTTTGTCAATCTTGTTGATAGCGAATACCATAGGTACACCTGCAGCCTGGGCATGTGCAATGGCCTCCTTCGTCTGCGGCATGATGGCATCATCGGCAGCAATGATGATGATAGCGATATCGGTCACCTGAGCACCACGGGCACGCATAGCGGTGAAGGCTTCGTGACCTGGTGTATCGAGGAATGTGATATGACGACCGTCTTTCATCTTCACGTTGTATGCTCCGATATGCTGTGTGATACCTCCTGCCTCACCCGCAATCACGTTGGTATTGCGGATATAGTCAAGCAACGAAGTCTTACCATGATCGACGTGACCCATCACCGTGATGATTGGTGCGCGTGGTTCCAGGTCTTCCTCACTATCGACCTCTTCTACGATGGCGTTACTGACTTCTCCACTTACGTAGCTTGTGGTGAATCCGAACTCTTCTGCTACGATATTGATGGTTTCTGCATCCAAACGCTGGTTGATACTTACCATCATACCGATAGACATACATGTACCGATTACCTTCGTTACAGGTACATCCATCATAGTCGCCAGTTCATTAACCGTCACAAATTCCGTAAGCTGCAGAACTTTGCTGTCTGCATTCTCTTCTTCCTCCATCTCCAGACGATGGCGCTCACGTTTTTCCTTACGGTTCTTGACGCTGCTCTTCACAGATTTAGTCGTCAAACGTGCCAGCGTTTCCTTTACCTGCTTTGCTACCTCTTCATCGGTGAGTTCAGCCTTCACATCTTTCTTCTTCTTATTCTTCTTACCCTGCTGAGGCTGGTTCTGCGTATTCGGGCGCTGGTTGTTCTTTCCGCCTTGAGCAGATGAACCCTTTTCTATCTTCGGGTTGGTCTTCTGCTGATTTGCTACGGCATTGATATCGACCTTACCCTTATTGATACGTTTACGTTTCTTTTTCTTTCCGTCTTCACCATCTGCGCCTTCACCGATTTCCTGCATCACAGACTCTTTGTACTTATTCTTTGCTTCCTGACGGGCACGTTCCTTCTCTTCTCTTTCTTTCTTACGCTCTGCCTTTGATTTCTTGTCAGGTCGAGTCTTCGAGTTGATGTTACTCAAATCGATAAAACCAACTTTCTTGAAGTTAAGTCCAGTATCAGGAGTAACAACATGGTACACCCCATCTTCTGTTTCCTCCAGCACAGTTTTGTTCTTTGGAGATTTTGCCTTATGCGGTTGAGGAGTTTCCTGGACCTCGTCAACTTCTTCTTCTGATACCACCTCTTCATTGTCCTCCACATCCACAACTTCGTCCTCTGCTGGTTCTGGCAGTTGTTCAGGCTTCTGCTCCGAAGGCGTTGGCGTTTCAAGGGTTTCAGGTTCTGGCTCAGGCTGTTCCTCTACTGCAGGAGCTGCTTCCTTGAGTTTACCCAGTATCTTCACTTCTGTCTTCCGCTCACTTTCAAGACGGAATACCTCCTGCTGCTCCTTTTGTTTTTTGAGTTCAGCTTCACGCTTCAGCTGTTCCTGCAACTCTTTCGCCTTTCGCTCTGCCTTCTCCTGCTGCTCCCTCTCTTTCCTTTTCTGGATATCGAGGCTCGTTTCTTGTTTCTTCTGCTTATCGCTACCAAACTCCTTGAGCAATATATCATACTGCTCATCCGTTATCTTGGCATTGATACTTGCGTCCTCAAGGGGTTTACCCTTTTTCTGCAGGAATTCAGCTACTGTGTTGATTCCGACGTTTAGCTCTTTTAATGCTTTATTAAGTCTTGGCATCCTATTATTAATTCATAATTGATAATTCATAATGCATAATTCCCCTGAAATTCTTTGTTTTTATTCTTCATTCCTCCCCCTAAAGGGGGGTGGGGGGTCTTATTTTTCTCAGGGGATAGGACGTTTAGTCCTCGAACTCTGCACGGAGAATTCGGAGTACCTCATCAACAGTATCCTCTTCGAGGTCGGCTTTTTCAATGAGTAAGTCGCGTGGTGCATCGAGAACAGCTCTTGCAGTGTCAAGACCAATCTTCTTAATTGCTTCGATAACCCAATCTTCAATTTCGTCCTTGAACTCGTCAAGATAGATGTCATCCATGTTCTTCTCGTTGTCATCGAGTTCGCGGAAGACATCGATGGTATAGTTCGTCAGCATACTTGCCAACTTGATGTTCATACCGTTCTTACCGATTGCCAAAGATACCTGGTCAGGATTCAGATAGACTTCTGCCTTGCGTTCTGTCTCATTGAGAGTGATGGAGTTCACGCGTGCAGGAGCCAACGCACGTTGAATCAACAGCTTATCATTGGCGGTATAGTTGATTACGTCAATATTCTCGTTATGCAACTCACGAACAATACCGTGAATACGTGCACCCTTCACACCTACACATGCTCCAACTGGATCTATTCTGTCGTTGTAGCTCTCTACGGCAATCTTTGCTCTCTCACCAGGGATACGAGCGATCTGATGGATGGTAATCAGTCCATCGTTGATTTCAGGTACTTCCTGTTCCATCAGGCGCTGCAAGAATTCTGGGGCTGTACGGCTCAAGATAATCTTTGGGTTGTTGTTTTGGTTGTCCACACGAAGAACAACTGCACGAGCAGTCTCACCCTTACGGAAGAAGTCTGTAGGAATCTGCTCTGTCTTAGGCAACAGCAACTCATTGCCTTCATCGTCCAACAGCAGGGTTTCGCGTTTCCAAATCTGGTAAACTTCTGCTGTGACAATCGTACCTACCTTATCAATGTACTTGTTGTACAGGTTGTCATGTTCCAACTCCAGAATCTTCGAAGCCATCGTCTGGCGCAGGTTCAGGATTGAACGGCGTCCGAAGTCGCTGAAGTTAATCTTCTCTGCAACGTCCTCACCGATTTCATAGTCCTCATCAATCTTCTGCGCTTCGCTCAGGCTAATCTGAGTGTTGGTATCCTCCACTTCATCATCTGCCACCACAACCCTGTTACGGTATATTTCAAAGTCTCCGTTCTCTGGGTTTACAATCACATCAAAATTCTCATCAGAGCCATATTGCTTCTGTAGTACGTTGTGGAATGAATCCTCAATAACACTGACCAGTGTTGTACGGTCAATGTGCTTGGTCTCCTTAAACTCCTTAAAGGTGTCAATGAGACTGATTTGTTCTTCGTTTTTCTTTGCCATTTTATTTTAATTTATAATTCATCATTGAGTTAAGAATTAAGGGTTAAGAGTTAAGAAATTATGCATTATGAATTAGATAAATCTCCTGAACTCCTGCTACTCCTGTAACTCCTATATAGTTTCAAAAGCGAATGACTGCTTTCACCCACTTCACATCATCATACTTGAACTCTTTCGTCACTTCTACCATGACTGGACGTTTCTTTCCTTCTACCTTCTGCTTCTCCTGATAACAGAGTGTAAAAGTCGATTCGTTTGCATCGGTCATTGTTCCTTGCAACTTTTTACCGTCGGTCAGCATCACCTCCACCTCGTTTCCGATATTGTTCTTGTACTGCTGCAACACCTTCAGCGGCTGTCCGATACCTGCAGAGCCTACTTCCAGTTCAAAGTCCTCTTCGTCTCGATTCAAGTGTGCCTCGATAAAACGGCTCAAATCACAACAGTCTTCAATCCAGACCCCTTCTTTGTGATCAATCTCAACGACGATTCTGTTCTCTTTGTCTACGGTTGCATCAACGAAAAAATAGTCTTTTCCGTCGAGCCATTCGTCAACCAATGCTTTAATTCTCTTACTATCAATCATATTACGAAACATTATTAAAGGAGGAACTTTTCAGCCCCTCCTTCATTATTTCACGGTGCAAAGATACAAATAATTTACTATTTGACAATTTACAATTTACGATTTTTTGCGTTTTTGGTCTATTTTACCCACATTTTCCGCTCATTTTTTACTTTTCTCCTCTAAGTTCCTTTATAACATTCTCTGCCAGATACACCGCACCCACTTCGTTCGGATGCAGCAAATCACTCGTCTCTCGTGAGGGGACATTATACAGGAATGGGCTTGCATTCGTGCCGCTACCTGTACCTTTCGAGTTGTTGAATACAAACGACAGACGTCCTTCCCTGTCCCAGTCAATCGTCGGCAGTCCTAATAGCTGAGCGGCCTTGCGTATCTGGTCAGCCTTGATGATGAAGTCAAACGGACGGTCTGTATGTCCGTAATAGAGCCCACCAGGCGTAATCACATAAATCCTTGCAGCAGGGAATCGCTTCTTGAGGTTGTTGACGATATAGGCCATCGCCCCCGCAAAGGTGGTTCGTTTCTGATTGGCGATACATGCAGGGTAGTCGTCTACTGTCGTTGGTTGATCTGCATCGTCGTTGATACCTCCCTCTATGATTACCACATCAGGCTTGCTTCCTGCAGGAATCCTGCTGAGTTGTGCTCCAAGGGTGTTGGTGTGCTTGCCTCCTCGTTCTTTGAGTGTTGCACTCACCTTACCCAAATTGATGAACTGCACCTCTGCCAAACGCTCCATCTCAGCTGTCCATTTCTTCACTTGACAATAACTATCTCCTAACAGCAATACTGTTCCCACTGTTGGTTTGGTCTGTTTCCAGATAAAGTCATAGCGGGTCACCATCTGCATATCCTCCACAAAAGGTACACAGAACATATTGGCAACTGCTTTCAGCTGACTCACCTTCAGGGAGTCTGCACCATGCAGTTCCTGACCATAGCGAACAGGGGCGAGGAAAAAGACTCGTGCATCAGGGGCTTCTTCTCTTAAGTACATCATGATGCGACAAAGTGAGCCTGCATAGTTGCTGTTGGTCAGTTTCTGCTTGTCTTTCGAGATGGCGATATTCTTCGTTCGTGGATTGGCTCCCTTCATCGTACACACCTTGCCGTATGGGAAGTCGAACAGCGACTGCTCGTAGGCAGCAAACTGTTGTGGACTATCCGCTTCATCGTTACATCCTAACTGCAGGAATATCACGGTTGGTTTCCGCTCACTGATGCTCTTGTTCGACAGGATTCGCTGTACGTCACTTGCCATTCCGCTCTCTGCAGTCAGGTTACACCCATAACACAACGTCTCTTTCTTGACCGTCAACCCCAACTCCTCTGAGAAACACCAAGCCCATGAATCCTCAATCGCTCGATTATCGGAAATCAACATAGCTGTCCCTTCCGCCCACAAAAGAGCAGGAACCCACAACATCAATATGCATAAACATTTCTTCATTAATATATCTTTTTCAAGGAGTTAACGCTTCGCAAGAAGTTTTTCAGGAAATTTATCTAATGCATAATTCATAATGCATAATTTCTTAACTCCTAACTTTTCACTCTTCACTTTTCACTCTTCACTTTTCACTATAAACTATACACTTTCACTTTCTCCTCCCCCTAAAGGGGGTCGGGGGGTCCTCACTTCACCCACACTTTTTTTCCATCTACAATATACACACCCTTCGGGAGCACAGAGGGCGCAGAGAAGACTGAGTTCACAGAGACTCTCTGTCCATTAAGGTTGTATATACTCCCCTCCATAGAGGGAGGGGTAAGGGGAAGGGTCTGGATTCCTGCCGGCACCCCACCTATATAAATATGGAAGATGAGTTTAGCAACAGCCACTTTGCCTTCATTGTTTTTATACCGGAATCCCTGTCCCAGCTGATACACCTCACCGTTCTTACAGTGGTTCGGATATTGTCCGATGGTGAAGGCCAACGTATTGGCATCCATCTCTGAATAGACGTATGCATCATTACCCCATCCACATACAGTTCCTGTCTTCGAGAACCAATGTCCGTATCCGTTTGCGGTCGAGTTGCTATTCACCACAGCGTTGGTCTTCGGGTTGAGCGCCACGAAATTGATGGTATTCTTCGCCTGACTGGTGCTATATGTAGTCAATTTCTTGCTGATATCGGCTGGCTGAATTCTCAACGCCTTACCGATAGCAATTAATTGCTCGGATGTCAGCTGATACACGGTACCTGGATACTCTGTGCTCGAAGCATTAAAGCCTACGTTGATGTCCAGTGTGACATCACTTGGCTGAATCGATGTGTCGCTCAGGTCAACGGTGGGAATATGACCCACGACATCCGTATTCTCGAACTTCACCTGATAAGGCCATTGGTCGTCGTTTGTGATGTTCTCGTCCCACTTATGCACGAGATAGACAGAAGGAGAGGGACTCACCACAAACCACAGACGCTCTGTGTTCTCTGGAATGACGAAGGTAGTCGTGTCGCTCACAGCAGACGAAGAACGTCCTTTTGCATAAACCGTATCCACGGATTGGTACACACGCGAACCATCCTTGAGGAGCGCCACATATCCATGTCGGAATCCACGACGAGTTCTTTCAGAGAAAGAGTTGTATTTCGTCACGTTAGCAGCCACGTACTTATCGCCATTGTTATATTGGGCAGGATCGCCAGCCGCTAAAGCCGTACCTGCTGGCAAGGCAGTAAACATCGTCTTGATTTCTGTTCCTGCAGCCGGAACCTGCAATGGAATGACGTTGAATCCTGTGCTCTGCGGACAACTTGAATAAGCCACCTGAATGGCGCCATCGTCCACATCCACATAGTTATAGGTGTACTTACCAATCGAACCCTTGCCATACGAGCGGATAGCATCCAGGTCGTAGGTCACCATCTTGCTGGCATAGTCGTAAATCTCTTTGTAGAAGTCCTGCACAGACACCTTGAACACACGCATATAGACCTGACATGGGTCCTCGCCCGATACTGTTCCACCTCGCCATACACGACCTACGGCATCAAGTCCCCATTTGTCTGTCCAATAGTAATGGAGCCAATAGCTCTGATAGCGTTGCCACTCATGGGTGAAGGCATAGTTGTGGTTAGGCTGCCACAATCCGATACTCTGTGAAATCATCTGGTCAGGATATGCCTGAACCGACTGCCACTGAGCCGTCTGCTCCCAGAACGAAGAGCCGTTACCCACTGACTGACGGAAACCCGTATAGCCGCCAAGGTCACAATAGACCTGATACTGGAATGAGTGACCAATTTCATGTGCGATGGTCTGTCCCACAGGGTGACAAGTGCTTGGAGTTACCCACAGCGCACCAATCTGGTTGTCATAGCCCGAGCCTGTAGCCGTCCAACCCGTATCGTGCAACAGACAGATAATCATCTTATACTGATTCAGCTTTGTCTTCGAACTCAAGTCCGCAAATTTCAGCTGATTGACATACAAGTCAAAGAACGACTCTGCCTTCTGCAGCAAATCGCTCACGTTCACATACAACGCATTTGAACTGGTCAACTTGTCAGGAGGAGTCTTTCCATAACCTGTGCCGTAATACACATCGAAGTGCTCACTGCTCTTGGTGTGTTTATACAAAGTAAGACCGTCACTCTGACGGTAAACAGTGCCGTTCTCGTCTGATGACTTCGACCAGCTCTGCGGAACAAAAGAAGACTGTGCCAGCATCGTCATGCTGATCAACATCATTGCAATAGTGTAAATAACTCTCATGGTTTTGTAAGAAATAATAAATTTGTGATACACATTCTTTGTTTTGGAACTGCAAAGGTACAAATAATTTACTATTTGACAATTTACAATTGACGATTTATTTACGATTTGACGATTTTTCACTCTTCATTCGTGTATTTTTACAACGACAGCACCGCAGCCGAGCTGCGATGCTATCATGTTTGGTTGGAGAACGAGATAAAATCTATTGCCTAAAGCCCTCCCCCTATTCGGGGGGAGCGGGGAGAGGGGCTTGTTATTCTACAACAGGCACAAGGCGGATTTCCGCTATACGCAAACATCTTGAATAAGTTGAGCGATCTTTTGATAATACGTTTGCTTGCAACTGAATAATTGCACGATAGGATGTAAACTCATACTCCAATTCAATGGTGCTGGTTTTGTCTGCAGGTATAATAAAATCATTTCCCCCTTCTGCATTCGTCATTCTCGCACCCCCAGTGGGATATTCATTATTGTTCAAGTTTGCCTCGTAAAGGGTTATGCGGAACTTTGACGGCAGGAATTTTGAAGCATTCTCCTCGTTGTTCTCTGCTACCGTTTCTGGAGCCATTGTTATCAGAATCTTATACTTTCCTGGTACAAATTTCGGAAGTTCAATACCAACCGTCGGATTTGCTGAGGCAGTTGTAGGAGTTACGTACAGATAACTGTTTGTTGGGATATTCCATGAGGGGTCAACATTCGCAATCTGCCCCAATACAGCACTCTTTGTATATCTTCCAGATGTTTCACCACCTTCTGCCAAATAGCTTATTAAGTGTTGGTACACCATTTCTTGAGGCGTGTTCTCCTGCTGATAGTAAGCATTCACAAAGTCAATGAATGCATCGGGAACTTCGTCTACGAAATAGACTGTTCCATCATCGTATGTTTCAGCTCTGCGGACAACTGCTGCTCCTGTTGCGATGTAATCACTCAAAAGTCCGTCAAGACTCTTGTAGCGGAAGTAGTAATTGTTAATATCTTCAAGTACTTTGCCTGCATGTTTGGCAGAAAACACATTCCATGCTTCCTGGGTTGCCACCATTGCACCGGAGGTGTATCTGCCACAATACATACTGCCGTTGTAGTACCAGTAGTGGTCGCTGATGCTGTCGGGCACCCGGAAGTTCAGTTCTTCGCCATAAAACGTGGTATAGACACGGTTATTGGGATCTGCATTTGTAGCGTCTGGATTGTAATAGACTGCCGCAAATGGACGGACATAATAGGTCTGCCCCAGTTCGAGCGGATAGTCACACCAGCGCTCCTCCTCATCGATGGAGAGTTTTTCCGGCTTTGCCCCAAAGATGCAGTAGTCGTAGGTCTGTTTTTTCCCAATGCCATCTTCTCCCCATGTGGGGTTTTCCTTGGTACTGATACATGTGCCGGAGACATGATTGGAACCAAAAGAAGAATTTACCTTCATCTTTGCCGAATACTGACCAGGAGCTAAACGCTCAACAGCGATGTATGATGCTTCTTCACCGTAGTCACTCAACGATTGAAAGTTCACGCTGCCCATTGTCATTTCTTTTCTGACGGTCGGTTCTTCTCCCGGATTTGGGAAATTCGAAATCGTTTCCTTTTCAAAGTCGCCCCACACATTAAGGCCTAGTCGGGTTCCTGCTTGATAAACGACTTTTGTCCCATCTTTCATGTGTACAGTGATGGCCTGTCCGATGTTTTGCTGGGCAGATAAGCTGATAGCCAGCATCAATGTCAGGCACGATATGATTGTTCGTTTCATCTTATTCATCTTTTATATTATTAAACATCTTATTCTTCTGTATTCTTTTCAAGCAGCGAAACAGGCACAAACTCTAAATAGTCTAATGGAAGTGCTGACTGGCTTGACCCCATTAGTTGGCGAATGCGCAGGTAATGGTCGGTATGTCCATCAGAATGGATGCGTCCGACGATACGACGGATGGTATTGGGAAGTTGTGAGAATGGTGTGCCTCCACCTGGAGAATACTCTTTAGGGCCAGCCATCCAGTTCTTGGCATCTGCCTTCAATTGTTTTCCGAATAAGTCGATGGCTTGCTCGTATGCGTGATTCTGCCATTCACTATATTGTTCCATCGTGATGGCCTCGCCTGTCGCATGATTCGTGAGCGTTGTTTCACCAAACATATAATAACCGGAAGCCTCATTGAATTCTCGTTTCTGATAGGCATCGATAAGTATATCTTCCAAAACCATGTGAATCTGATAACTCCGACCCTCTATGATATGGGTTTCAGGATTCACTTCATTCTGAATATTCTTAATAACGACGAGTTGGGTTTGCGTGAACACCAGAAGCAGATCATTATACTGAGAATACCGATACCTCTTAGGATCGTATGTTACTCGTCCCAGGTCACCAGACATTAAACTATTACCGCTCATACAGATGGGTGTAAAGTCGCTTTGCGAAACTCCGTCAAGATAGTACTGAACAGCTCCCCAATTTTCGAAACCGGTACAAATACCCTGCCTGATTTCGTAATCGCCTTCAGGCATCGGAGGCAGTTTGATGGTCACATCATACAAACCTTGAATCATTACCTCATCGCCAGCATACGACCAGAATTGGAGCGAACGTGGACGTACGTGAAGATGTGTAAATGCGCCATCAAATTCGAAATTCTCAATAAAGTCCGTCTTAAAGCCGACACAAGTACGTGTGTTCTTCGCAGGGTCAGGCGACATTGAACTTTCTCCATATTTCCCACCTTCGATATTGCTTCGAGTATAGTGTCCTCGAGCCAGTCCACCACTAACAGGCCTCATAAAATCAGGGGAAAGGGTTGTTGCATCCACACGCCACAATTCACCGCCTAAAACCTCCTGATTGTAATACACGATGTCATCTACATAATAATAATGACCGTTTAGGTCTGTATAATTTGCATCAGTTGGCATGATTACTTTGGCTCCACGGATTTTCACCCCCTGCTCGTCAGCTCTGTCTTGCACACCTCGGCGGTTGATGTAAAGTCCTTCCTCGCTACCATTTGGGAAAGAGAACTTCATGGTAGAATAAGGCATCATGGTCTCATACCAATCTGAGATGTCCATGAGGGTGCGGTTGAAATACGTCGCCAACGTGCTGTTCGCTCCATCGACTGCTGTCGCCCCATAGTAATCGACACGACGGTTCAAGATGTGATATGACACGAAGCGATTGAGAGAGTTTCTACGGTCGGTCGGATCTGTGATGTTGGCATCTTCAGGATAGATAGCATCATATATCTGCTTAGCATAAGCCTTGAGGTCATCCAGATTGTTGATACCCTTGGCTGCAAACACATCATTGGTTTCAGCAAACACGGTGTAGTAGTAGCGACGATCTCTTGGATAAGCTACAATGTCATAATCACCTCCAATATAATATGGGCGTCCGTTATCCCATGATGTTGAATCAGAAGAAATACTATAACTCTCATCATTGAACCAATACATTAAGTTGTTGGCACCAGTCAGCATCATGGCTGCGCAGAACAGGCTGATGCGTTCATTTTTTGCCATCAGTTCGGGCAACATGGGAATTTGATAGGTATCGTAGGTGATGCTATCAATCTGGTCAATGGGGATAGCGTCTCCGCTTCTTTCCGGTAACCCACTGCCGGTCACCGTGATAAAGTCTTGTGCCGTTGCTGCCATGCTAACAGCTATGGCAATCAACGTAGTAAGTATCTTATGTCTCATCGTTTCTGAATTTTAATCGTACAATCTTTGTTTACTTTCACTACATAGATGCCAGCAGGCAGCGCAGCCAGGCTGACATCTGCCTCATTACCGCTGGTACTCACCTGAGCTTTCACCGTACTACCATTCATGGCATAGACATGAATGCGGTCTGTTGGCATCATGCCATATACATGCAGTTCGGTAGCGCTCCGCATCTCGATGCGTGTCTTTCCTGCTACAGCCTCTGCTGGCATATCCTTAATACCAGTAGACTGGTCGGTGAACGTGATGACAGCACCATCGTCCACATTCACAGTCACAGTTCCCACTACTTCTGTCTTATATACTTCTTGTTTGTAGTAGGCAGACTCATAATCATTTTTTGGCCATGTCAGTTCAGACACCGTAATCTCCTCCACATCACCCGTTCCGTATGAGACCGTCAGTTCGTGAAGTTCACATTTGATGCCCAAAAACTTAGAGAATTTGAATTGGAACTCACGCCCATCCTTGGTACGCAAGTTGATTGTCTTTTGATTGCCCTTATTCTCAGTCTGCGCACATAGGTCTGAAGAATAACCAAAGCCAAGCAGCAGAGCAAAAAGTAGAATTGCACTTCGTTTCAACCGTATCATTCTGTTTGATTCTAACTATCGGCTTCCCTCCTTGGCCGAATGATTGCACTTAATTTACCTCAAGACACAACAGAAAAGTGTGAGGGTCTGTTACATAATAACCACCTTCCTATGATGTCTGCCCATCATCAATCCTTTTAGACATCCGACTGGACGCTGCAAATTTAACACATTTTAATGAAACTGCCAAACAATTATTGGGAAAAAACAGTCTCGCCAGTAAAATTCTGTGTTTGTCTTACTACTTTTCTTGGTTTTCTTTAATCTCCGTATTTATGAAATTCGAGAAATTTACTGGCGTGCAAAAAAATCACTTCAAAATTGCAAAACGAGGAGGAAAAAGCATAAAAAACAGGTAATTTTTCAAAAAAAATCATGTTTTCAGAAATATATTATGAAAAAGTTGTATATTTGTAGCGAAATTAATAATAACCAAATCACTATGAACAAAAAGGACAAACATATTCTTCTCACATCCGCATCTCAGGCAATCATCATATTCATCTTATGTCCTTGTCAAGGATATCGCTATACCCTCTCTAAGACATCTCAAAGGTAGGTAACCTAAGAATTACCCAAGAAATACCCTATAAGTACCCAAGAAGTTCCCTATATCTTCCCTATATAATAATGAGGTAAATCGGAGGTGAATATGAGCTGAACATAAGTTGAATATGAGTTGAACATAAGAAGAACATAAGAAGAACATAAGATGAACATAAGATGGAGACAAGCTGTAATGGAGTCGAATTTGAGAAAGATTAGAGTAGGAGATTGGCAAAAATAAAGGAAAATAGATAATGGAATTAAATTTAAACATATTAATATTATAATACATACAATAACACAAAGATTATGGCACAGTTAATCAATGGAGAGGTCGTAGGGAAAGTAGGCGAAATGACCTTCTATCCTGCAAACGGGAAAATGATTGTACGAACAGCAAATAACAAGAAAAACAAAACGAAGACAGAAGGACAGTTTCGGCAGTTGATGCATTTCCTGAACCTGAATCAGTTGTGGGGCGTGATGAAGCAAACGGAAAGGGTGTATTTCGAAGGCACAAAGTCGTCTGCTCAACGTCAGTTCTTGCACGTGAACAACTATTTGCCACATATTTACTTACCAGAATGGAAGAACGGGAAAAGTACAGCCGTGCTGCTACAAGGTATGGTGGTAAGCGACGGTTCTCTGCCTTCCTTCGACTACCAACTGGGAGAGTTTCAAGGTGAGCCTGCCCTGCTGACCACCCTTGTTGAATCAGACGCTCAAATCGGGGAGCTTCTGCTCTATGTGTTTCAGCAAGTAGAAGAAATGGGAGAAATGAAGATCCCGTCCATCAGGACAAAGGTAATCGAGATAAACAAGCAAACAGACGAGGTGAAGATTGCGTTTAGCAACGGTTGCCTCGTATTGTCAGGCTCAATGTTTGCTGACGATATGTCTGGATTTGCGCTGGTTCGTGTCGTTGATGGGCACGCCTCACGCCAAACCCTCGTCACTCATTGTACCTATTATCAGCAATTCACGACAGATGAAGCCCTCATGACTGCAGCCGAAAGCTATGGGAAAGTAAAAAAATTTATTACTGTCCGCTAAACATAGGGCACCCCATCCCAACTCTTTGTGACACAGGAGTTGGGATGCTTCATTACATGTGACAAGCCCCCTTTTCAGCTTTCCGAGGTGTCTGGCGGCGACTCCGCTGCATCTTCAAGCATC
>JAFZYE010000022.1 GCA_017616445.1 Bacteroidaceae bacterium | reverse complement strand
GGTGACGTAGGGTCCCATGCCGTATAGCCACGTGCCTCGAAGGTGGCACGGATACCGCCGCTTGGGAACGAGCTGGCATCCGGTTCCTGCTGGCTGAGCGACTTGCCGTCGAACTCCTCGATCATACCGCCTTTCTTGTCGTACTCCATGAACGAGTCGTGCTTCTCGGCAGTTCCTTCGGTGAGCGGCTGGAACCAGTGGGTGATGTGGGTCACACCGTGCTCCATAGCCCAGGTCTTCATACCTTCGGCCACTTGGTCAGCGATGGCACGATTGAGCGGATGACCATTATCGATACAGTCGATCAATGCTTCATAGGTTTCTGTACTCAGGTACTTGCGTGCCTTTTCGCGGTTGAATACCAATTCGCCGAAATACTTAGAAGTCCTTTCGGCAGGACTTTCTGCCGGTACCGCCTTCTTCTTGAAAGCATCCTGTACCACGTCAAATCTAAGCTTACTCATAATCACAGAAATTTAATTTACAATGTATAATGTATAATGTATAATAACTATCAACTTTAAACTATTAACTTTATTCCCCCTAAAGGGGGTTAGGGGGTCTCCTAATATGCCTGTTCGTGTACTCCCTTGACTGCACGTCCACTTGGGTCGTTCATGTTGCGGAAAGCCTCATCCCACTCAAGTGCGATAGCTGTACTGCATGCCACTGATGCTTCCTGGTTGACGCTACGTGCAGCTGATTCGCTTGGGAAATGCTCGTCGAAGATGGAGCGATAGTAGTACTCCTCCTTGTTCAATGGCGGGTTGATTGGGAATCGCTCAGCTGCATGTGCCATCTGCTCATCTGTGACAGCCTCAGACGTGATTTTCTTCAATGTATCAATCCAACTGTACCCTACTCCGTCGCTGAACTGCTCTTTCTGTCGCCATGCGACACTACGAGGCAGCATGTCGGCAAATCCTTCACGAACGATGCCTTTCTCAATGGTTGAGCCCGGACACATCTTCAGTTCAGGGTTGATGGACATAGCGATGTCGAGGAACTCCTTGTCGAGGAATGGTACACGTCCTTCGATACCCCATGCCATGAGTGATTTGTTGGCACGCAGGCAATCGTAGTAGTGAAGTTTGGAGATTTTGCGAACGGTCTCCTCGTGGAAGGCCTTTGCATCGGGAGCTTTGTGGAAATAGAGGTAACCACCGAATATCTCGTCGGCACCTTCGCCCGAGAGCACCATCTTGATACCCATGCTACGGATGACACGAGCCAGGAGATACATAGGAGTGGATGCACGGACAGTAGTGACATCATACGTCTCAGTGAAGTATATCACATCGCGAATAGCATCGAGACCCTCCTGAATGGTGTAGTTCACCTCGTGGTGTACAGTACCGATGAAATCGGCCACCTCGCGTGCTTTGGCCAAATCGGGAGCACCCTTCAAACCAACAGCGAAGGAATGGAGACGAGGCCACCATGCGTCGTGCTCATCATTGGTCTCAATACGCTTTGCCGCATAGAGCTTGGCAATTGCAGACACCACAGAGCTATCCAAACCGCCTGAGAGCAGCACCCCGTAAGGCACATCACTCATCAGCTGACGCTTGACGGCAGCCATCAGTCCTTCCTTCACCATCTGGACAGCCTCCTGACGATCGGAGGTTGCCCATTGCATCTGGTTGTAATCGAACCAGTTGCGCTTATACCAACGTTCTATCTTTCCACCGTGTTTGCTTGTGCAGAAATGTCCAGGAGGGAAGGGTTCGTAGTGGTCGCACTGACCCTCGAGCGCCTTCAGTTCGGATGCCACATAGACCGTTCCGTCGCTATCGTGACCGATATAGAGTGGTATCACGCCGATAGGATCGCGGGCAATCAGGTAATCATCGGTTTCGATATCGTACAAGACAAATGCAAAGATACCGTTGAGTTTATCGATGAAATCCGTTCCGTACTGCTCATACAGCGCCAGAATCACCTCACAATCCGAACCTGTCTGATACTGATAGTCGATAGCGGTCTCCATACGCAGCAGCTGATGGTTGTAGATCTCACCATTCACAGCCAACACCTTCTTCTTATCTGGTGAATACAACGGCTGTCCACCCGAAAGGGGGTCAACGATGGCAAGTCGCTCATGAGTTAAAACGGTCTGTTCTGAGCTATACACACCACTCCAGTCTGGTCCGCGATGGCGAATCTTTGCCGACATCTTCAGGGCCTGCTCACGCTTCTGGTGAGCATCGCCCTTGATTTTCAATATTCCTACAAATCCACACATAATTCAATTTACAATGTATAATTTATAATGTATAATAACTATCAACTATCAACTGACTTTAAACTATAAACTTTAAACTATAAACTTTAATTAGTTATAGCATGACTCTCCATGTTCATAAATATCCAGTCCTTCTTCCTCAATGCGGGCGTCAACTCGTAACCCGTGCAGTTTCTTGATGCCGTAGAACAGGATGAATCCGCAAGCGGCAGCCCAAAGGTCGATGACGAGAATACCGAAGCACTCTGCACCGAAGAATCCGAAACCATGACCATAGAAAGCACCGTTTGAAGTAGAGAGCAGACCCGTCATCAATGTTCCGAGAATACCGCATACACCATGTACACTTGATGCACCTACAGGATCGTCGATATGCAGTTTATGGTCAATAAACTCAATTGCGAATACAAGAACTGTGCCACATACGAGACCAATGATAACTGCTCCAACTGGAGAAACGAGGTCGCAACCTGCTGTGATACCTACAAGACCTGCAAGAATACCGTTGAGGGTCAGTGAGAGTGATGGTTTACCATATTTGAACCATGTGACGAACATGGTAGCAACACCACCAGCTACTGCTGCGAGGTTAGTCGTCAGGAACACATGAGAGATGGCTACACGGTTTACTTCGCCACTTGCTGCCAGCTGACTACCTGGGTTGAAACCGAACCAACCGAGCCAAAGGATGAATACGCCAAGCGCTGCGAGTGCCAGGTTGTGTCCAGGAATAGCACGGCTCTTACCGTCCTTGCTATACTTACCGAGACGTGGACCGAGTGCCATTGCGCCTACGAATGCCAAGACGCCACCTACGCTATGTACGATAGCAGAACCAGCAAAGTCGTGGAACACGTCACCGAAGAGGTTCATCATGAAACTACCCTCAGCATCGTTGCAGAGCCATCCTCCACCCCAAGTCCAGTGTCCTTCCACAGGATAGATAATAAGTGAGATGAATGCGCTATAGACAAGATACATTGAGAATTTCGTACGTTCAGCCATGGCTCCACTCACGATGGTAGCAGCAGTTGCACAGAAGACAGTCTCAAAAATCAGGAATCCTTCAACAGGAAGTTCACCATCGTAGAACGACAGATCGCCCCAGTTAGGTATACCAACGAATCCACCGAGTATATCGCCTCCGAACATGAATCCGAAGCCTATAAAGAAGAACAGGAGTGAGCCGAACATAAAGTCGACAAAGTTCTTCATCAAGATGTTTGCAGCATTCTTACGACGGGTGAATCCCGCTTCACAGAGAGCAAAACCTGGTTGCATCCAGAAAACCAACATGGCTGCCAACAGCATCCAAACAGTATCGAGTGATAATCCTATTTCGTTCATAATAATAAGCCTCCCCCTTACCCCCTCCTAAGGAAGGGGAACCCGAACGGAGGCACGGGGTTGTTATTTTGTGTTTATGTTGTTATTTTCTCCCTTCCCTTTTTAGTTCCCCTCGCCCCTTGGAGAGGGGTTAGGGGTGAGGCCAGGTTGGGTGTAGGCTATTTATTTCTTGTCCCTAAGAACGGTGTCACCATGTTCACCTGTGCGGATGCTCCACGTATCAATCACATCACTTACGAAGATGCGTCCGTCGCCTATCTCTCCAGTATGAGCCACTCTCAATATGACTTTGATGGTCGGCTCGACGAACTGATCACGGCAAACGATGGTGAGTGCTACACGCTCTATCACATCAGTCGAATACTGTACGCCACGATAGATTCGCTCCTCACGGCTTTGACCGATACCATGAACATTGTGGTATTCAAACCAGTTGATGTCCGACTCCAGAAGAGCCTCTTTTACATCCTCGAACTTTGTCTTTCGGATGATTGCTTCAATCTTTTTCATGTCTTACTTTGTGTTTGTGTTGTGAATAATTTTTTTAATTTTAAAAACTAACTCCAATCGTGAAGTAACACTTCGATGCGCTTGGATTAGCAGCAATCGATGCCGTTATAGGCAATGTAAGTGTAGGAGAGATTTTCAGTTCCTTCGTTGCCGCCAGCGCTATATTTGTAACAGCGAATCCTGTTGCATCAGCATAGGCATCTGTAGCGTAAGGAACAACACCTGTCGTGATACTCATGTCGACACCACCCAAGGTGAAAGGTGCGGAAGCCTCTACGTATGAAGAATAAGCTCTCTTGCCCGACTTGTTCACTCCATCAGCTCCAGCGAAGTTCGTGTACCATGTGAGCGATGCTGGTCCGAAGTCGTATCCTACATAAGCCTCAAATACATGAGATGTCTTATGAGCCGCATACTCGAAATACTTTGTCTGTGCATAGGCGTTACCTTTCATAAGGCAGAAATAATCAGTTACTCCTAAACTCAACCTGCCTGTCGCATAAGCCAGCGTGAAGTCCAGTTCCTTGGTGTCATTGGTGTCTACCAATCCATACGAGCCAAAAGCCGAGAGACTAATGCCTTTGTAAGCAACGCTCACTGTAGGCTGAATAGCAGCACTACCTAAATCTTGTCCACGCCAAATATAGGCACTTACCAGATCAACTCCAGCATCAACTGTTACACTCTCTTGAGCTTTCGCCATCGGTGTGGCGAGCATCATAGCTCCAGCCACACCCGTCATCGTTTCTAAAAACAATCTTTTCATGTCTTACTTTGTTTTGTGTTGTGAATAATAATAGCCTTTAGACTATAAACTTTATAAACTGACTTTAAATTCTTAATTCTTAACTCTTAATTCTTAACTCTCACCTCTATCAACTTTATTTGTGTTGTGACTATTTAAAACGAAAAGGCTGATTCTTTTTAAGAACCAGCCTTACCTTATTTATATATCTCTATTGTTCAGTCTTATTATATGTTCATCCGACTGGTAGATTTACACAACGAACAACAGAGAGCCCAATTATTATTTGAGTTCTGCTGATTATTCTGATTATTATTCAGACCTACGTTGTATGTTCTTACCATTGACATTTTGTCGCGTCTTTTTGATTTCGGGTGCCCAAATATTAAATACGGATTGTAACTTTGTTTCCGATTTCGGGGACAAAGTTACGGAGTTTTCCACTACCAGCCAAACATTTTGTCAACTTTTTCTATAAAATCTGCGATAAATTGACAGATGTCAAGAATTTAATAATCTGCTTTCGCTCGGCATAGCTCAATCGTGAGCTTGACTCTGCACTCACTTAATCGCAGATTTCTTAATAATTCTTAATGATTATAGGGCTATTTTGCCCTCAAACACGATGGCAGCAGGACCTGTCTTCATCACATGATTCGTGGCTTCATCCCACTCGATATGAAGCACTCCCCCATCCATTCGTATATTACATTGTCGGCCAGCACGTCCAGTAAGTGCTGCAGCAACGGCAGTAGCACATGCTCCTGTGCCGCAAGCGAGGGTGATACCCGATCCACGTTCCCAAACGCGCATACGGATAGATCCGTCAGGTAGTATTTGAGCAAACTCTATGTTGCATCGCTGTGGAAAGGCAGCATGATGCTCAAGCAGCGGACCATAGTGTTCAATAGGGAATTGCTCAACATCCTCGCTCATGAAGATGACGTAATGAGGATTGCCCATGGAAACGAACGTTCCAGAGGTGAGAGGTGAGGGGTCAGAGGTAAGAGATGAAGACCCCCTGTCCCCCTTTAGGGGGAAGATTCTTACTGCAGGATCAAATTGGTTTTCATCCTCAAGAACGGGCTCTCCCATATCTACGGTGACAGCTTCGACTTTATTGTCTGCATCCAGATGCAGGTTGAGTACCTTGATGCCAGAACGGGTTTCGAGTCGGATGGGATTCTTATCGGTAAGACCTTTATCGTGCAGGTACTTTGCCACACAACGGGTTCCGTTGCCGCACATCATAGCTTCAGAGCCATCGTTATTGAAGATACGCATCGAGAAATCTGCATCCGAAGTTGTGGGACGACCTATCAGAATTAATCCATCGCTCCCGATTCCAAAATGAGGACGGCTCCAAGCAATGGATGTAGCCGATGGGTCTGGAATGTCGTATTTCATGGTGTTGACATAGATGTAATCATTACCCGCACCGTGCATCTTTGTGAATTCGATTAACTTCATTAGACTTTAGACTATAAACTTTATAAACTGACTTTAAACTATAAACTATCAACTTTATTCATTATGCATTATGCATTATGAATTATCTAAAGGTAGGTTAGATACAGGTAGTTTGTCTGAGCAGGATACTCTGCTGCAAGCGTATCAATCTGATTGACGGATGGCTCGATACCAAGTTCCTTACGCCATTTACGAACCATGAGACTTGCTTGCTCCATATTCATGGTGGACTCCAACCCAAGTGCACGAGCAATCTGGAAATCGGAGAAACCATAGACTTTGGCATCGCGAAGCAAACCGAGAAACTCTGGTTCTTCGAGAAGTTCGAGGAATTCGGAGTATTCAGAATACTCGGAGTACTCAGAAAGATACTTATACTCCTTCAGTCGATCATTAATATTAATAATGTGCTGGAGTTTCTGCAGGAACCATTTATCAATCTTGGTGAGATCATGAATCTGATTAACCGTATAACCCATCATCATAGCCTTGGCAATGACAAAGATACGGGTATCGGTGGCATGCTGCAGGGCATCGGGCACATCGGTCACATGCTGTGCCTTGTTATCCACAAAGCCGTGCATACCCTGACCAATCATACGAAGGCCCTTCTGGATAGACTCCTCGAAGGTACGGCCAATGGCCATTACCTCGCCCACACTCTTCATGCTGGAACCCAGCTCG